>QHXA01000443.1:0-582 GCA_003222755.1 Acidobacteriota bacterium | reverse complement strand
GCCGAAGTGGGGCGCGGCTCCGGGCAAGTGCAGATGGTGACGCGCTCCGGCACGAACCGATTTCGAGGGAGCGCCTTCTGGTACAACCGCAACTCTGCCCTTGACGCAAGCAACTGGTTCAACAACTTCAACCGTACCAAGAAGGATTTCGAAAATCGGAATCAGTACGGTGTCCGCCTGGGCGGGCCGATCGTCAAGAATAAAACGTTTTTCTTCTTCCTAGTTGATGAACAGCGCGACATTCTCAAGCAGACATTCGTCGGCATGGTCCTGACGCCGCAGGCGCGCCAGGGCATGTTTCGATTCTTCCCGGCAGCGGACAATCAAAACGCCACGCAGAACAATCCATCCGTCGATCGGAGCGGCAATCCCGTCCGGTCTGCCGGAGCGACGGGAGATTTGCAGTCCTTCAGCGTGTTCGGTCGCGATCCCTTGCGGCCGGGATTCGATACCAGCGGATGGATTCAAAAGGTTCTCGGTCGAATGCCGCAGCCTAACGACTACACCATTGGGGACGGTCTTAATACAGCGGGCATCCGTTGGACACGGCGCATCAGCGGCCTCGATAACTTCGACGGCAGC
>QHXA01000442.1:3769-8147 GCA_003222755.1 Acidobacteriota bacterium | reverse complement strand
AGGACTGGATTCGCCGTGGGGTCTGCTTTTGCAGGAACAAGAAGCAACTGCATTCAAAATCCATCCGTACCGGAATCCGATCGTTGGGTGGCTGCAGGATGTTGAACGCGCGACCGTGGAGCAACAACAGGCGTATTATCGTCGGTACTATCACCCAAACAATGCGACTCTCGTCATCGCTGGCGATTTCGATACCCAAGCCGTATTGAAGAAGGTGGAAGAGGCGTTCGGTTCGATTCCCGCCGGCTCCCGGCCCGAGCCGATGCTCCTCGAGGAACCCCCGCAGCGTGGTGAAAGGCGGCTCATCGTTCGTTGGCGATCTAAGGTCCCGCGACTGGCGATTGCATATCATGCGCCACAAATCGCCGCTCCGGACAGTTATGCGTTGCAAGTGTTAGCTGTTGTTCTGGCTGAGGGCAAAGCCTCACGGCTGTATCAACGTATGATTGAACGCGAGCAGACGGTAACATTTGTCTCTGCGGAATACGGCGAAGCTAAAGATCCCACTTTGTTCCATATCCGCGCAGAGGGCCGCGGAGATCATTCTATTAATGAGATCGAGGCCAGTATCCACGACGAACTCGCAAATATCTGCCGAAATGGCGTCAGCCTGCATGAGCTCGATCGGGCCAAACACCAGATCGAAGCGCACTTCATTTTGTCGCGTGAGCGCACGTTGGACCAGGCGCTTCTGCTGGGGCAGATCGAGACATTATACGGTCTCGATTATGTCGACTCATACTTGCACCGCATCAATGCGGTTGCCGCTGATGACATAGCGGCCGTGTGTAGCCGCTACCTCAACGAGGACAACCGAACGGTAGCGCAGTTATTGAGCGATGGGTCCGAAAGTCATGGGGAGGACGATGGTGAAGCCGAGTGAAATCGGCCTGCGGCGTGCCCTTGCCGTACACAGCCACCGGTTGGATAACGGTTTAAAAGTCCTGCTTGTTGAGAATCCTTCTTTGCCAACAGTTTCGATCACGGGGAGCGTTTTGGCGGGCGCCCGCTATGATCCCGAGTCGAAAGCCGGTCTGGCGATCATGGCTAGCCGGCTCCTTGATGAAGGAACAGAGAATCGGAATTCCTTTGAAATTGCCGATGCAATCGAATCCGTTGGAGGAGCAATCGAAACCGATGGGTCTTTTGAACGAATTATTGCAATCGCCGGTGTTCTGAAAAAAGATGTCGATCTTGGTCTCGAGCTGCTGTCGGATCTGTTGATCAGGCCGGTATTCCCGGACGAGTACGTCGAAAAGGAAAAAGAGCGAACGCTGGCCGAGATCGTGAGTGCCCAAGACCGGCCGCAAGTTGTCGCCGGATGGGCCTTCAACGAGCTCGTGTATCAAGACCACCCTTTACATCGGCCGTCTCATGGGTACCCGCAAACGGTAGAGCGGCTCACCCGCGATGACCTCCTGAATTTTCATCGGCGGTATTTTGTGCCGAATAATCTGCTCCTCTCCATCGTCGGTGATTTCCATGTTCCGGAGCTATTGCCGAAAGTTGAAAAGGCATTCGGACGTTGGGAAACGAAGCCAGTCGTATTTCCAACTTACGCCGAGCCGGTCCGGCAAACCGGCCGGCGCGTGAAATTCATTACGATGCCCGCACAGCAGGTGAACATCTACCTCGGTCACCTTGGAATCACGCGAACCAATGCCGATTACTATGCACTGCAGGTGCTGGACACGATTCTCGGTGGAGGTGCGGGTTTTACTGCGCGTATCCCGCAACGTCTTCGCGACGAGCTAGGGCTTGCTTACACGACTTTCGCGAGTATCACGATGACCGCCGGATTGGATCCTGGCCGGTTTATCGCCTTTATCGGGACATCCCCGGAAAACATGAAGCTGGCGGTTGACGGCCTATTAAACGAAATTCGCCGAATTATCGAAGAGCCGGTGACGGCGCAAGAACTGCAGGATGCCAAGGATTATCTGACTGGCAGTTTTGTTTTTGCTTTCGAGTCCAGCTCGCAAATTGCGCGTTTCTTGGTACATGCTGAAGTCTATAGTCTAGGTTTCGACTACATTGAGAAGTATCCTCAATATATCCGTGCAGTGACCGTCGATGATATCTCGAGGGTTGCGCGGAGGTATCTTGACTGCGAAAACTACACTCTTGTTGTCGTTGGACCGGTCGCCGAAGATGGGAATCTGATAAATGGAACTGAGTAAGACGATCTTCTTTGAAAAGTACAATGTCACTACCACGGATCTGGAAAATTACCTGAACGAAGCACTATCGCGTGGCGGAGATTACGCGGATCTTTACTTCGAACACCGAATCAATCATTCCATTGTTCTCGAGGAACAGATCATCAAGAGCGCAACGAAAGGCGTCAATCTTGGTGTTGGTGTTCGCGTAGTATCCGGAGAAAAGACAGGCTATGCATATTCCGATGATTTGAATCGGGACAACGTTGTAAAAGCCGCTCGCACCGCCGCCTTTATCGCCAATGCAGCGCCGGATGGCGGCAAAGTCCAAGTAGCCGCCCCACTAGAGAGGGAACGGAATCTCTACTCGATTCCCATCTTTCCCGCAGAACTCGAGATTGCACAAAAAATCGCGCTACTGGAAGAATCGGATCGAGCTGCTCGTGCTTTTGATCGGCGGATCAAGCAAGTGCAGGCGATCTACGTGGACGAGACCAAACACGTTCTGATTGTCACTTCCGAAGGCAAGGCTGCATGGGATCTGCAGCCACTGGTGCGGCTGAATGTGCTGTGTATTGCCGAAGAAAACGGCAAACGGCAATCCGGTTATCAAGGCGGAGGCGGCCGGCGTGGCCTCGACATATTCGCGGGCGAGCTTGACCCCAAGGCGATTGCGAGTGAGAGTGCGCGTCAGGCGATTCTGCAGCTCGGTGCGGTGGAAGCACCCGCCGGCCCGATGGAAGTGGTGCTTGGGCCAGGTTGGCCTGGCATCCTCTTGCACGAAGCCATTGGTCATGGTCTTGAGGCTGACTTTAACCGCAAGAAGACGTCGGCATTCGCCGGTCTGGTGGGACAGAAAGTCGGCTCCGAATTGTGCACGGTTGTGGATGACGGAACCATACCGTTTCGCCGCGGCTCGTTGAACATGGATGACGAAGGTAATCCCACACACCAAACAGTCCTTATCGAGAAAGGCATTTTGCAAGGCTACCTGCAGGATCGTTTGAGCTCCAAACTGATGAGATTGCCGCTGACAGGCAATGGGCGTCGTCAGAGCTATGACCATATTCCGATGCCTCGCATGACAAACACTTTCATGATGTCCGGTGATTCCGCTCCGGAAGACATCATCAAATCTGTAAAGAAAGGTCTGTATGCGGTGCAGTTCGGCGGCGGCCAGGTGGACATTACGAGCGGTAAATTCGTGTTCTCTGCAAGCGAAGCTTATTTGATCGAAGATGGCCACATCACTGCACCGGTCAAAGGCGCGACATTGATAGGCGATGGTCCAACCGTGCTCCGGCGAGTTACCGCAGTTGGCAGCGATCTCAAGCTCGATCAGGGCATTGGAATCTGCGGCAAGGATGGCCAGACGATTCCAGTCAGCGTTGGCCTTCCGACGATCAAGATTCGAGAGATCACCGTCGGCGGCACGGAAAAATAATGTCGGAACTGCAGAGCACCGTGCAACAGGTCCTCGAGCGCGCGAAAAAGAGTGGGGCTGGCGCAGCAGATGTGATGATTCGGGAAGACGAGAGTTTTTCCGTGACAGTACGCATGGGACAAGTCGAGACGCTCAAGCAAGCGATTTCCCGCAGCCTCATGCTTCGCGTTTTCATCGGCAAGCGCACGGCAACATCGCACACATCAGACCTGACGCCAGTCGTGCTTCACCGATTGGTTGATGAAACGGTGGACATGGCAAAACTCACGTCAGAAGATGAGAGCGCCGGTCTGCCCGAACAGGCAATCCATCGCCGCGGCTTCCCTGATCTGCAGCTTCTGGATCCATCGTGGGAAGCGGTCACGCCTGCGGCGCGTATCGATTTGGCCATGCGGGCCGAAGCTGCTGCCCTTTCCACTAACCATGCAATTACGAATTCCGAGGGCGCTTCCTTCGACTACACTCGAAGTCGGGTTGCCTTGGCGAACACTCTAGGGTTCGACGATGCATATGAAGGCACGAGCGCCGGATTGTATTGTGTGCCCGTAGCTCAGTCGAAGGACGGGATGCAACGGGATTATTGGTTGTCCGTCGCAAGATATCGACATCAAATGCAATCGCCGGAGGAAATCGGAACGAAAGCAGCGCAGCGCGCCCTCCGGCGGCTGGGCGCCCGGAAAATTCCAACGGGCGAGGTATCCGTCATTTTCGATCCTCTCACGGCCCGGTCATTGCTCGGCCATGTCTTTGATGCCGTGACGGGAAGTTCTATTTA
>QHXA01000442.1:0-3748 GCA_003222755.1 Acidobacteriota bacterium | reverse complement strand
GTTCATTCTTGCTCGATCAGACCGGCGAACTGGTGGCCGCGGAAAATATAAATATTGTCGACGATGCGCTAATGCCAGCCGGCCTCGGTTCAAGCCCGTTTGATGACGAGGGTGTGCCAACGCAAGTAACGCCAATTATCGAGACTGGCGTCTTACGCAATTACCTTCATAGTGCGTATACCGCGAAAAAACTCCGCTCACTCCCAACAGGTAACGGCAGCCGGGCGGCTTCGGGGACCGTGACGATCGGTCCAACGAACTTCTACCTTAAGCCCGGTAAATACACACCTGAAGAAATCATCAGCTCGACCGAGAAGGGATTGTACGTTGTGGAGTTGATCGGTTTCGGTGTCAATCCGGTCACCGGTGATTACTCACGTGGTGCTGTTGGAATCTGGGTTGAGAACGGAAAATTCGTTCACCCGGTGCAGGAGGTTACAATTGCAGGCAATCTCCGGGAAATGTTAAAGAACATTGAGATGATCGGAAACGACGTCATGTTTCTCGGATCCATTGCCGCGCCGACATTGAAGATCCGAAATATGGTGATCAGCGGAGATTGAAATGAGCGAAAATCGCTCAACGATTATCATCGTCGCTTCGATTCTGCTCATTGTCGCTTTGATTGCCGGATGGGCCTTCATTTCATCCGGCCAGCAGGAAATATCCGCCCCTGTCAAAGAAGTCACGGACACCGCCACGATTCAAAGCATCGTGGAACTGTCTCACGTCAGCATCGCCACCAGCGAAAATTTTGCTCGGCAGAAGATCTACATCATCTCGGGCTATTTGAAAAACGTATCGGACAAACCGATTCGGATGGCGGAAGTGAAGATGACGTTCACGGATTTCGATGGGAAGTCTATTCGCGAATACAGCCAGAAAATCGTAAGTCAAAACCAAAAGCCGGTCCCTCCCGGCGCCGAATTCCGTTTTGAAGTGCGTCAAGAAAATCTGCCTCGCGGCTGGAACTATCGGGTGCCAATCACCAAGATAACGAAGGTCGGTAACTGACCTGTACTGGCGGCGCCTACCGGCCGTGGGCTAACCGATCGATCAGGTACCCCGGCAAATTTGCGGCGCGCATCTTTTCTTGGGTCAATGTCAGATCGTACTCGACGCGATAGAATTCGATGCGCGCTCGATCGGCATCCCATATCGCGAAACTGGCGCGGGGATCACCGTCGCGCGGCTGCCCGACGGAGCCGGGATTGATGAGAAGCTTCTTTCCGGATTCGCACTTGACGGCGATGAACTCATCGAACTCATAGCTGATGGGTTGGAGCGAGTTCCCTTTTTCCTCTGAGCAGAAAACTACCGGAAAATGGCTGTGGCCGAAAAAGGTTAGAGGTTTGTCGGTCAGCTGAAAGTTCTCGTCGGCGTCGGCCTCGGTGAAGATGTAATCGTCCTCATGAGTCAAAGCACCATGAACGAGTTGGGCTTCCGCCGTAATGTCGAGGGGGCCAAGCGGAAGCTTCGTAAGGTAATCCAGATAGGGCTCGGGCAGCGCAGCGCGAGTCCAGTAAACGGCGCGGCGGGCATGGGGATTGAACTGCGTCGGTTCGTCTAAACCGGCTGCGACGCGGTCATGGTTGCCGCGGATCGTAACAGCATTGAGCTGGCGAATTCCGTCGATCGCTTCGACGGGATTCGGCCCATATCCGACGATATCTCCGCAGCAAAGAACCGAATCGTACCCGGCCTGTTTCGCACGCTGGACGCAGGCTTCAAGCGCCTCGATGTTGGAGTGGATGTCACTGAGGATGAAATAGCGCATGGTGTATGATGGTTGGCATGCGACTCCAGAAGATCATGGGAATCACTGTGGTCTTGGCGCTGCTAACCGCCGTGGCCGCGGGGTTGTCTGTGTTAAATGCACGGAACTCCGTAGCCTCTCCAACCTGGACGATGATATCACGCTTCATCGTAGTGCTTGTCTTTGGAAGCTTCGGTTTAGCGGTTGCGCGTGAGAGTCAGCTCCAAGGATCGCTTTTTATCGGTTTCGAAGACTGGAGTCTTACCGTACGCGACATTGTCAATTACGGTGTGCTTCCGGGTCTTGTGCTCGGGTTGATCAATTATTTCTTTTTCTTTACCTATCGCTATAGCCCGCTGGTTGTGCCTCGTATTCGCGACATACGAAGCCTCTACGATTCCTTCGTTATATCGCTCGATATTGGCACAGGCTTCGGCGGCTCTCTGCTCGAAGAGGTGTTGTTTCGGCTGTTCATTCTCTCCTGTTTCCTGTTTTCGTTCCGTCATTTGTACTCGCGACTTGCGCCGCTCTGGCCGAGCGTTGTTGCGATCTTGCCGAAGGCTTTATCCGTTGTCCTCTCATCTCTGCTCTTCGCGATGGTGCACAATATCTATGGTTTCACGGCCGCGTTCTTTGGGGGTATGCTTTTGGGCCTCATCTATATTCTGAGCGGCATCGAAAGCGCAATCGCGGCGCACTTCTGCGCCAATTTTTTATTTTTCAGCGCGTCTTACTTGTCGTAGCCGCGTTGCTATCGGAGTTTTTGCCATGTTGCCTCGCACTTTAGGTGATCTGCGAACGAGCCCATTCGGGAACGAGTTCTACCGCACACGGACAATCAAAGACGAGATGCGGATGAACCTTATCCGGAAGCTTCAAGAGAAGCAACCGATCTTCCCCGGCATCGTCGGCTACGAAGACACAGTGGTTCCGCAAATTATTAATGCGATCCTCTCCCGGCACAACATGATCCTTCTCGGTCTGCGCGGACAGGCTAAAAGCCGGATCTTACGTGAGCTGACCGGGTTTCTCGATGAAGTCGTTCCGGTGGTCGCGGGTTGCGAGATTAATGACGATCCATTCAAGCCGATCTGCCGTCGATGCCGCGATCTCATTGAGGAACTCGGAAACGAAACGCCTATCGAGTACCGCAGCAGAGAGGAGAGGTATGTGGAGAAACTCGCAACCCCGGACGTGACGATCGCCGACATTATCGGCGATATCGATCCAATTAAGGCGGCGAAAGGCGGTCATGCGATCGGCAGCGAACTCAGTGTGCATTATGGTTTGCTGCCCCGTGCCAATCGAGGGATCTTCGCTATTAACGAACTGCCGGATCTGGCAGGCAAGATCCAGGTCGGTCTATTCAATATCATGCAGGAAGGCGATGTTCAGATTAAGGGATATCCCGTCCGGCTTCCGCTCGATGTTGTGATTGTCTTCTCCGCGAATCCCGAAGATTACACGGCTCGCGGCAAGATCGTTACACCTCTAAAAGATCGAATTGGATCAGAAATCAAAACCCACTATCCGCCAAGTCTGGATCATGGTGTTGCCATAACGGAGCAAGAAGCATGGATTCAGCGCAACGCCGGCCCGGCGATCCTTGTGCCTGAATTCGTGAAACAGGTGGTCGAAGCGATCGCTTTTAAGGCGCGTTCCGACCAAAGGATTGACAAACGATCGGGTGTGAGCCAGCGCTTGCCGATTTCGTGTCTCGAAAATGTGATCAGTAACGCGGAGCGACGATCCATTCTGGCCGGCGAAGATCACGTGATCCCACGCATTGCAGACATTTATTCAGCATTGCCGGCAATCACCGGCAAGATTGAGCTGGAGTATGAAGGCGAGCTGAAGGGCGCCGATACGATCGCGCGCGATTTGATCCGGCAGGCGGTGCAGATGGTTTTTCGTCATTACTATCCGAGCACAGACTTCAAGCAAGTGATCGACTGGTTCGAGATGGGTGGACACCTTAAGCTCTCCGACGTC
>QHXA01000406.1 GCA_003222755.1 Acidobacteriota bacterium | reverse complement strand
CCGACGAGCTATCCAAGCGACACTGCAATGCGTCCAGCCCCTTTGTCTTCGGCGTGGCCTTTCGCGACGCGCGCTTACGCTTTGTTGCAGGTTTTGCGGGCATAAGTGACTCACACGCGGCTAAAGCCCGGGCCTACTCATAGTATGCCGGGGACTTTTTCAATTGACCGTACGCCAAAATGTCATGCTGGATCCAGAGCGTTGCTTTCTTCTCCTTCAATAAAGCTTCGATCTTCGCTTTCGACGCGGTCTCCCTTTCGGCATTCCCGAGAGCCGCAAACGGCGTGAAGTCTTTCAACGTCCGTTCTGCAGGATAGTGATAGAGATCGCCGCTCAGCACCACGTATCCCGTTTTCCGCAAATTCACAAAAAGCGACTGATGGCCTGGCGTGTGCCCCGGAGTGGCAACAACTAGAACCGTGCCGTCACCGAACACGTCATAATCTCCCTCGAGAAGCACGGTCTTGCTGTTCTTGAGCGCACTGAATCTGGCTGCTGCGTTGCTTGGATTCTGGGGCGGCGTGTCCGGGAACATCGCTGCGCGTTCTGCCTTCTGCACCAGCCATGTGGAGCCGGCAAAGCTGTTTGCATTCGCCGAATGGTCGTAGTGATTGTGGGACAACGCGAGGTATGTAATATCGGACGGTTTGTAGCCGATCTCGGCCAACTGGCTTCGCACAGTCTTATGGACAGTTGCGCGGGCTTCTGTAGTTCCGCCGGGCTGGATGAGATCATCAGGGATGACTCCTGTATCCCAGAGCAACGTTCCTCGCGGATGCACGACGAGGTAGGCTGTTACAGACATGTCGGTCGTCGTCACTCCTCGAGCCAGCAGCACGTCAGGATTGCCGCTCTTGAGCGTCCCGCAATCGAATACATACAGCTTCACGGAAGCGGGCGCTTGCGCGATGGGGCTCCACGCGACAACGCCGGCCAAGATCGCGACAAATAGTTTCATCAACATGACGGTTGTCTCCTCAACTCAGGAAAGCATTTCGAATTACCGCAGCCAAGATCGGCAGTGATGAGCGAGTTCGCATTGCAGATCAGTGGATCAACGCTTTCGTCTTTCGCTCCTCAACGAGCCGGCTGAACTCCGCATCGTCGAGATAAACAATATCGAGCCACACTTGGAGCATGTCATCGACGCTGCGCTCTCCGAATCCTGCCCACACCGTGGGATCGGGATTGTGCGGATTTGCCGCCGTGTTGTCGTGAATGCCGATCATGTGCAGGACTGTGCCGGCGGGCAACAGCGGCGCGGCATCGTCTGCATAGATGTAGTTCACGTGCCAGTTGAAATTGAAATGATCGACCGAGCTCAAGATTTCCGTCGTGTTGTTCAGATGGATCGCCTCGAGCGTCATCGCGCGCCCGCGCATGTGCATGTGCGGCTGGAACGAGTCGATCCTCGCGTTTCGCTGCAAGCGGAAATAGCCGTCGGTGCGAACGACAGTATTCGGCGGAATCTCCAGTTCGTCATTGGGAATGTTGCGGATCGGGACCGACCTCACCTGATATTTCGGAACGAACCCCTTGGGATAAAACTTGAACGAAATCGTGGTGCGATTATGCTGCTCGGAACCAATCGCGAAGTAGTGCATGTCGAATCGGAGACGCGTACCCGCCTTCAAGAGCATGCCGGTGTTCTCGGCAAAGACGTTGCCGTATTTGCCGACAGCGTATTCATTCAGTTGTATTCCGGTCTCCGGCGTGCCGGCAGGCGGATTCTGCTCGAGCGCATACACGACGGCGTGATGAACGATTCGCCGGTTGCTCGGCTTGATCTCCATCGATTTGATCCAGCGATCTTCTGCCAGCGTCATGTCCGCATATTGATCGATCCACCAATCCGGACCATTCGCGTACATAACAAAATCGTTCGTCGTGACCAGCAAGTCGGGTCTTCCAGTAAACCACTCGTCTTCGGATGCGAAGGTTGGCGGCTTCGGCATTGCCGCAAGGTCACCTTCGGGCGCCCCGGCATCAACCCACTTCACGATGGTCTGGATGTCACGGTCGCTCAGCGAAATATCATTCTTGTACCGGCGAATACCTACCGTCTTATCGAGATGCCACGGCGGCATGTCACGCATCAGCACGCGCTCCTTGATCGCACGAGCCCATGGACGCGCGTCCTTGTAAGTCATGAGAGACATCGGTGCGACGGTTCCTTCATGATGACAAGACGCGCAGCTTTTGTTGAAGATCGGCGCCACTTCTTTCGTAAACGTCTGCGCGCTCGATGGGGTCACCACCGCACAGGCGAATACCAGCACGATTACCGGCACAAGATGTTTTTTCACACGCGCGATCATGTGCTCTCCTTTACGGACTCGTTTTGACTGTGATCCTGGCTTGCACATTCGTCCAGCAGCAGTGATAGCCGAAATTTCCGGCTGCTTCTCCTGACCCGTCATCCACAACAGCCTGAATGATGTATTCACCGGGTTCGCTAAAATTTGCCACCGCCGCGGCCTTGCCGTCGGCGAGTGGGGCTCTTGCAGAATCGAAGCTAACCGCTCCGGGTCCGCGATACTTGTTCCAGATGACGGTCATGCCGACCGTCTTTCCTGCGCGCTTCGGCAGTCCGTCGTCTGTCGCGGATAGGTTCAGCTTCACGGACCCTGAATTAGGCAAGAGCACAGTTTGTTCTTGAGGATCAATCGTTACAACGGGAGGCGTATTTGAATTCACCTTCTCGCTATTTCCGCCCCGAGTGGTGCGAAGGCGATCAATCATCCAAACCGGATTGAGCGAGCCGCTGACCTGCGCCGTTTGTCCGTGAGCACGGAGCGTCCATACCAGCTTCTGGCTTCCGAAATCTTTCGGCACGGGAACTCTGAAAACATCTTTGTGCCGCCTCACCATGAAATGAGTCGGCTGGCCGCGATCGCCTCCGGGTTCGAAATTGTTGTCAGGCCCGATCGGGATATCCACTTCTTCTTCGTAATTACGATTCATGTATCCAAACCACATATTGAACGAGCCGTCGGGATTCATATCGTATCCTTCATAAACCGGCGCAATCCCTTGTCCTGACCAATGGCGCACTTGAACAAGTTGCGAACCCGCGGATCCGGTCGTCCACAAGAGAGCGAACGCGACGGCACAGAAAATCAGTGGATTCTGTTTCATTTGTTTGGACAAACTCTATCCGCATGGGCAGATTGAATCAAGTCGCGGAGTTTTTTATTTCGATGGGAGAAAATTACAATCAAGCATGTAGTCGTGGGGTAAAGCCCGGCTTTGGCCCGCGTTTCGCACCGCGGAGCGGTGCTGGGAAATTAGCCAGGGGTACGCGTTTTTTGCGTACCCCTGGAATACGTCGACAACTTTGGTTCCCCACCCTGAAAGGGTGTCGCGGACTCCTCGCACCCCTGCCGGGGTGCGATTCTTTAGTACGTCTCAATACCAGGGGTACGCAAAAAACGCGTACCCCTGGCTAATCTCCCAGCACCGCTCCGCGGTGCCGAAGCGTCTGTCCTTCAGCAACACTCCGGTTTTGCTAATTTATCCGCGCAGAATGTACGCTTAAG
>QHXA01000405.1 GCA_003222755.1 Acidobacteriota bacterium | reverse complement strand
GTGAGCACGCCGTTGTTCGCTTGATCAACATCGAAAGCACCAGCCGGGCGTTTGGACTCGAAAAACGTTACGAATTCGATACCCTTCAACCCGGTTTAACCGCGCACTATCGGCTACCCGCACGGTTGAAAAACATCTCGATTGAGTGCGCTTTATCGCCGGACTACCTCGCCTTGCTTCGACATGGTTCCAGAATTTTGAAATCGATCGAAGCACGTAACGAACGAGGCTTCATCGCAGGCGATGTCTGTATCCAGGTTGAACCCGGTGCAGGCCTAATCTGGCAGGACGCTTCGCAAAGCTGGATCGGCCACAGTCGCACGGTACGACTGACATCTAGAACGCGCGAATTTGAAATAAAGCTGCGGCTTGCCGACTCCAGTGCAATGCAGGGTGCAGCCTGATGTTGTATGACACCACAGTTCACGATGCGTCTTTTGTAAAGGGCCGTCCTCCCGCAGAAATTCATGCACTGCTTTCGTGGACACGCCATCGATTGGGTTTGCATGATGCTACCGAATGGCGATTAATCTCTGCCCGTCGCAAACTTGGGAAAATACTTTTCGAGATCGAAGAAGAAACACCCTTCGGTTCGAGGAGGCTTATCGGCAAATTCGGGAGTCCTGAGCGCGCCACAAGATTGTACCGAGCCTTAAAATTGCTGAGAGAAACGGGCTTTGCCCCACCAAACCGCTGTACGGTTCCTGAACCCGTGGCGTTTGTCGCGGACCGCGGGTTTGTACTGCAAGAAAAAGTTCCGGGCGAACATGCGTTACCTCTTCTTATAGGAAGCCACGAAAGCATCCCGGCGGCGAGTGCCTGTGCGGACTGGCTACGAAATCTCCACTACTGTCGTGTGCCCGCTGAGACATCGGCACCGAATCCACGACTTATCTCGACTTGGGCTGCTGAACTTATCGCCGCGGAACAATCCGAATCCACGCGTATTCACAAAATTGCAGGAGCGATTCTCAATCAGCTCAACGAACCCGCTTCGGAGCCGTTTCCGTCGCATGGCGACTTCCATCCGATGAATATCTTCATTGCGGAAACCGGTCGTATCACCGGCATTGATATGGATAAGTTCGGCTTGCGTGAGCCGGAATCCGACGTTGGCTGGTTCCTAATGCAAACCGCCGGTCTTGGTTTTTTCAAGAAGCAATCCTTTGATCACACAGAAAAAGTACGGCGTGGGTTTCTCGAACATTATCAAGAAGGAGTGCGTCGCTCGATTCAACCGAGACGAGTTGCCCTGTACATGGCAATGGCATTCTTGAAAAACCTTCATTTCGAATTGGTACTCCTGAAAACAGGCCGGACGGATTATGCCGAGCCGTGGCTCTGGGCCGCAGCATCGGCGATTCTTGAAGGCAATTTGCACTTGTCGCCATGAGCTTCAATCGCGACATTCCAGCATCACAAAGAATTCGAAATCTGTATCACGTTTTTGGCCCATACATTCGGCCCTACATCCGCAGGATTGGCCTGGCATATATCGCGCTGGGAATCAGCGTCGGCGCGGCAGCTCTTCGGCCATGGCCGTTGAAATACTTATTGGACGGAGTCATTCTTCACAAAACCAAATGGCAATGGATCGAAGCGGCGAACCCACATTGGATGGTGCTCGGCCTGTGTGTCGCGCTGGTCGTCATTGTTATCGGAGAAAGCACAGCGGGTTATTTTCAGAAGCTTCTATTCGCTCAGATCGGTCACACCGCGACGACGGACGTATTGGAGCGGACTTTCACGCATCTTCAAACGTTGCCGCGTGGAATGAAATGGGCGCACTCGGGCGATTTGATTGTGCGTCTCACCACCGACGTGAAGACGATGCGTGACCTTCTGGTGGAATACCAACAGAAGTTCAGCGCTTACCTGCTCACATTCGCCGCGACTGTGTTTGTCATGGCGCGGTTGAATTGGACGCTGACGTCATTGGGATTGTCCGTCGTGCCGGTGATTTGGATTATCAGCTTTCGTTTCTCGCGTTCAATGCGCGTCGCTGCCCGGCAGAAGCGAACGCGGGAAGGAATGGTCGCCTCCGTAGTTCACGAGAATCTCAACGGATTGGCTGTCATTCAGGCGTTCGCCCAAGAAGAGAACGAGAGACGTCGTTTTCGCGAGCAGGCCCAAGAAAGTCTCGAAGCGAATGTCGAAAGCTCACGCTTGGGTGGGGCGTTCAATCGCTCTGTCGAAGTCTTGAGTATCGTTGGAACTGCTCTGGTCCTAGGATTCGGCGCGATGAAGGTTCTCGATGGAAGTTTGCATCCCGGCGATCTGGTTGTGTTCGCTGCATATATGAATGACCTTTACAAACCTATCCAGAACTTGTCCGAAGTTAGCGTGAAATTTATGGACTCGTTGGCATCCGGCGAACGCGTACTGGAGGTGTTGGAAACGGCGCCTCGCATCCGCGACCTGCCGGGCGCTGGGCCGGCGCCTCAGTTTCATGGCGAAATCATCTTCGACCACGTGAGTTTCGGCTATGAGCCCGATCGGCCGGTGTTTGATGATCTCACCTTTCGGATTCATGCAGGTGAAACCATCGCGCTTGTCGGCGCCAGCGGTGCGGGTAAATCGACAATCTTGAATCTGCTCCTGCGGTTTCAAGACCCATGGAAAGGGCGCATCTTGATCGACGGCACGGACATTCGCCATTGGAAGCTGCGTTCATTTCGGCGGCAAATCGGTGTCGTGCTACAGGAATGCTTTCTATTCCGTCGCAGCGTGGCCGAAAACATTCAGTATGGAAAATCTGACGCGAGCCCCCACGAAGTTCGAGCAGCCGCGAAGGCCGCACGCGCGCACGAATTCATTCAACAGTTGCCGGCTGGTTACGACACGGTGCTCGACGAACTTGGTAGCAATCTTTCAGGCGGCCAGCGCCATCGGATTGCATTGGCTCGCGCCTTTCTTCGGAACGCTTCCATTTTGCTAATGGATGAACCTACCAGCGGCCTCGATAGCGTCACCGAAACCGAACTGCTGGAGACATTGAAAGACCTGACGCGCGGAAAAACCACCATCATCGTCGCTCACCATTTCGCCACGGTGGAAATCGCTAATCGAATTCTCGTCCTCGATCAGGGAAGACTTGTACAGGAAGGCACCCACACGGATTTGCTTGCCCAGCCCGGCCTTTACCGCACGCTTTACGAAGCGCAGTCAGAAGAAAAGCGCCTCGCGTAAACTCTATGAAATCGCATTGTATTCACGGCTCACGCTGAACGGTCTTGCGAAACTTTGCGACAGCCATGAGCAGATCGCCGGGCCCGACCGGCTTCGTTAGATGAAGGTCATAGCCTGCTGCTAAGGCCTGATCTCGATCCGACGTGCTGGCATACGCAGTCAGTGCAATGGCTGAGAGACGCTTCAGAGAACGTTCACGTTCGAGGGTGCGCAACCTTTGAATCAGGACGTAACCGTCTTCTCGAGGCATCCCAATATCGGCAATTATCAGATCGGGCGCGTCTCGCCTGACACTTTCTAAGGCCTCGCTCGCGGACGATGCCGATTGGATAAGAGCGCCGCGCGAACCCAAGACCAGCGCAATCAGTTCGCGGGCATCGGCGTCGTCGTCCACGATGAGGATTCGAAGTTCCGCGGTTGACGGTTCTTCTGTCCCCGCCACTTGCAAGTTCGCCGGTTCGATGTGACTTGGTATGACCGCTGGAATCGGAAGCGTTACAGTGAACGTGCTACCCCGTCCTTTTCCTGGACTTTCCGCGATAACACTTCCGTGATGTGCATGCACAAGTTCTCGCACAATTGCCAAGCCGAGACCAAGGCCTCCATGAGCACGGGTTTTCGCGGTTTCCGCTTGTCGAAACCGGTCGAAGACGTGAGGGAGAAACTCTTGATCAATGCCGGCGCCGTCATCGATGACCTGAATTTGTGCCTGTGATCCGATGCGATTCACCCGAACCTGGACGTGACCTTCACGGGATGTAAACTTCACCGCATTCGCGACGAGGTTTGAAAAGATCTGCTGGAGTCGACCGGAATCCCCTATAACGATTACCGGTGTTCGCGGCACCCTCAGCTCAAGCGTGATAGCTCTCTCATCCGCGGCGGGCCGCAACGAATCCACTACTGCTTCGACGACCGACGCCACATGAACTCGCTCATCATCGAGCTTCAGCTTGCCCGCGGAAATACGCGATAGATCCAGGAGCGACTCCACGAGTTGCGCCTCTACTCGCGCATTTCTTTCAATCACCTCCAGAGCGTGGGCTGCGCGTTCGAGGGGCATTTGTCCTGCTCTCAGGAGCGTCGCCCATCCGAGGATGGAACTGAGCGGGTTCCGGAGTTCGTGGGACAACATAGCCAAAAATTCATCTTTGGCGCGGTTCGCTTCCTCAGCGGCCTGTCTGGCCGTGCGCTCGG
>QHXA01000404.1 GCA_003222755.1 Acidobacteriota bacterium | reverse complement strand
TTTGTAGATTTCGCCGCTGACGGCCATTTGCCGCGAATCGTTATTGTCGGGATTCGAATTCGAAGTGTATAGATATTGGTGCGGACCAGGCGTAATGCAAACGGCCCACGGAGCGCCGATATTGTCGTAGATCTTGACCAGCTTTAAATCGTTATCGAAGACCTGAATCCGCCTGTTCTGGCGGTCGGCCACGTAGATGTTGCCTTTGGCGTCAGAGGTAATCGAGTGGGGTGTGTTGAGCTGTCCAGGTTGGTTTCCTCGCGTTCCGACCTCTTTGATGAAACGGCCATTCTTGTCGTACTTTGCAACACGCGAGTTGGTATAGCCGTCCGAGATAAAATCCACCGGCGTCCCACGTGATGTCGGTCGGTCTGGCGAACCGGTACGGCTGCGCCGGCGGTGGCGGCGTTCCCGGCGAAGGTGCGGCTTCGAGGCCTTCAACTGCTTCGCGCCGTCTGCCCATCACCATCAGAACGCGGCCTTCGGGGCTGAACTTCACGATGACATCCGTGCCTTCATCGACAGTCCAGATGTTGTCCTGCGAGTCGACACGAACCGCATGGGCCATCTCGAATCCATACAATCCCTGCCCGATCTCGCGAACGAACGTACCGTTTTGATCGAATTCAAACAGCCGTGTTTCGCCGCTTCGCGTGAAGACAAACACATGGCCTTTGGAGTTCCGCGCCACGCCGATGCCTTCGCCGAGATAAAGATTCGGAGGCAGTTTCAGAAAATTCGGCACCGAATCGTAAGCGATATCTGACGCAGTTTCGAACGCCTTTGCTCGGGCCGGCGCATTCTGCTGTGCGAAAGACAAGCCGGCCAGAAGCAGAACAACAATCAGTAAACAGAATTTTTCGGATCGGGTCATTTAACGCCTCCGTTATTTGCAAGTGGAGCTTCCGCGCAGTCATACCACTTCTCGTTGGGATTGGCAACACGGATGCGGGAGCTGCTCAGGAGCTGCTGTAAGGGGCGGTCTATGACCGCCGGCATACTTCAGCCGCGAGATCGTGGGCGGTCATAGACCGGCCCTACAGCACCAAAACCCGCGTCAGTTCGGGAGCTGGATGATGTCGTAGTAGTTGTGAATCATCCCGGCGTCAAACGCCGTGATGAGATCTTGGATGGGGAACAGCAGGGTGTTCCAGCGGAAGCCAGATCTAAACAGTGGTGAAGCGGTGTATGTGCCGGCGCCGATGTCAATGAGCGGGCGAATGAACACGCTTTTGGAATCCAGGGGAAGCGAAGCGACGTTGTCGTAGAACTTTTTCCAACTCTCGCTCATGAACAGATATTGCTCGACATTAGAGACGTAGAACGCGGTGACAGTTGCGTTGTGCTCTTTCAAATACTGCCCAACAGACCGAATAGCTGTTGGACCCGCAAAATCGGCGACAATTGGAATGATGAGATTTTCCTTTTCGAGCTGTCGTACCGCCAAGAAGTTCTCTTCTGTGGCGAGAAAGCTTCGAGGCTTGCCGTTATTGTCGCTGTCGGTCATCAACTCTTCATATGTCGGCAAAATTGTGCGCGTGGGGGGGCGCGGACCGGAGTAGGTCAAATTCGGCCCGCCGAAATAGAATGCCCGGAGAATGTATCCAATCGCGTTTTCGTCATCGGTTGTCAGGATAAACCTGTGATCGGTGCTCAACCGGTGCTTGATGCCCTGAAAAGTCTCCTGGTACAGGTCCTGGTCCGCCGAAATATCCTGGAAGGCATTGAACAGCACAACAGCGCTCGCGTCGTGTCCGAGGTCCGCCGGCCGCGAACGTGAGAAGAGGCGCGAGAGAAAATCCGCGCGATCCGTCGACATTTCGAACAGTGCCTTGTAGGTCAGGTGTTCGATCAAGTTCTGCCGTCGAATATCGAACACGAACGCGATTTTCGGTTTGAGTGCCGCGATGTACGTAAAATTCTGTTCGGGTCCTACACCAAGATACACGCCGCCCGGTTGCCGGCCGTCGGTAAGATTCGGCAGCACATCCTGAACCGCAAGCTCGTTCGATACGAAGTTATCCGAGACGAAGGAACCGCCCGGTTCGGAAAAGTCGGTGATCAATTTCCAAAACCCTTCGTCGCTGAGCCGTGCAGGTAATCGTTCGGCCGACCACCCACTGCTGAAGAACAGGCAGAGCGCGAAAATGACAGCGAGACGAGCGCGGTTTGCGGATTTAAACACTACCGATCTCCCTACCGATCACAAGTACAGAGACATTAACAGTCAATCAGAGGTTTGGTCAAACAAGGTGCGAAAAATTATTGGGCCGGTTGGCCCGTCATTTCCGGCGGTATCGGCAATGTCACTTTGCCTGCCGCCCATTCGGCGCCGCGCGCAAACGTGGCTTTGAAACCCAGGCCCCGGACCTCTTCGGGACCATGCCCGAGGGTTGTGACAAACACGCGGCCTTTGCCGTATTCGGTGGTCCAGAGTATCGGTTGGTGGATGCCGGGCCCGGGGATCGGCTGACGGGCTCTGCCGTTGTAGAGAGCATGGTCATCGTACGCGGTGGCAAGCACGTGATATGTGCCTTCCGGCTGCCAGCGCAGGTTCGCGTATAACTCGTCCTTCGGAACAGCAAATGACTTCAGGCCATGGGTAATCGCGTGATTGGGATCCTTGATGTCCACTGTGAACGCATGCGCGGCCGAATGATGACCGTTATTCGGACGCCAATTGCCTCCGCTCATTTTTTCGTACTCGGTCCAACCATCAAACGCCCCAAGTGAGATGTGATAAATCACGAGACCTTTTCCGGAACCGACAAAGTCCTCGAGCGCCTTTTGGTCGCGCTCTCCCCACCGATCCTTGTCGCCGCGGTTGTAATAATTAACGACGACGAGATCGTAATTCGCGAGCGTCTCAGGTCCTGCTCCGCGGAATTCCTCAACGATGCGGACCTCGAACTTTTTAGTGTCTTCAAGAATCTGCTTCAATACAGGCGTTGTTCCGCGCCAGTCGTGGACGTTCTGGCCCGTGATGATCAATACCTGGATTTTCGATGGATCCGGCGGCGGGCCGGGCTGTGCCGAGAGAAGGCCTGTGGCAGAAAGCCAATATAGAACCACGATTGGAACGACAAAGAGCCTCTTCATATTTGTCCTCCGCGTTGCCGCCGAAAAATCGTGGACGGTCACAGACCGCCCCTACAGTCGCACTTACTCGATTGTGAATACCCAGACCGCGCCGCCTTCAGGAACCTCCGGAAATTCGCCTGGAAAGAGGCGGTTCAATGTTGCTTGATCGCCCCGCGAGTCGCCGCCCCAACCTGAAAGGACAGCAATGTACTGTTTTCCGTGGACGGCAAAAGACGTCGGCGGCGCCAGGATGCCCGAGTTTGTTGGAAACTCCCATAGTAGCTTGCCTGTCGCCGCATCGAAGGCATGGAACTTCCGGTCAATGGTTCCCCCGCTGAAGATGAGTCCGCCGGCCGTCGCCAGCATCGAACCCCAGTTTGGACTCTTGGCGTAGTTATGCGTCCACACACGCTGTCCAGTGTCGACATTCCACGCCTGCACTTCGCCGAAATGATCCGCGCCTGAAACTGTGAACGGCTGACTCCCTTGAACGCCCACGAAAGGCCTGCCCGGCGTGTACTGCTTCCTATGGGCAGATCTCGCACTGGATTCGGCGTAGGGCTTTCCGGGTCCGCGGCCGCCGAGAGCTACTTTTCGATAACATTCTTCCAACGCTTCGGGACTCCGCGGTACGCCGCCATATAGGTCGATTCCAGTGGCACGTTGACGTACATGTCCGGCGTCAGGAACAGCGGCATTTCCGGGAGCGGCTGACCGACGGCAACCGGCTGAAAGTACGCCGTGGGATGGATATCCGCGCGGTAAGCTGAAAGCCCAAGCGGACGATCCGGTGTAACGCCGCGCGGTGCGCTCAACCGCCGCCCCCAGAAGGCGGCATGTATCCCGTTGGGATCATGCCGACCGGGCGGATGCGGGTCGATGACCAGGAGATGGCATCCGCGCATTAACGCCTCGTCCAGCTTGTCAAGGAACCGGTTCAATTCGAATTGCGAACGCTTGTTGCCCGGAGACAAGATTTCGATATAAGCGACCACGCGATCTCCTGATGCATGGTAGATAGACACACGGGTCGCGGATCGAGCGTAACGTTCATCCTCGGCATGTTCCGTGTATTCCACGCGGGGCGGGCGATCGGCAAGTGCGACAGCAGTTCCCGGGCGGCCGCTAAGGGAGCCCGAATCGATAGTGTTCTCGACCGCTTCCAGAGCGAGAACATCCGGCTGCGGTCCTTCGGCAATCTGTTCGGCAAGCGCGTAGAAACCTTCCGGCAGAATTTCGTCATTGAGCGTGTTCTTGATTTCAGGAATCCATGTCTGGTGAAAATCGTGAAAAACTCCTGCAATCACTCGAGTCCAATCGTGGACAGGCATAATCGCTCCAGCAACGTAATCCGCCGCCCCTAGATAATATAGCCGAGCGTTCGAGCTTGCCAATGTTCGAACATGCGCGAAGGTAAAGTGCTCTATGAAAGAACCATTTGACAATGTTTGCTCCTGGTGGTCCGTTCCTCTTGTTTCGGGAAGGTGCACTCCAGCGACTTCAGCGTTCGGACTGGCGATCCAATAAGGGAATCGTTTCCCATCGGTGAGAAAACGCGGTGCATCATTTGCGGTTTCCTGGCGGCGTGCGTCTTCGGCCCGCACGAGCACTGGAATGCCGCCCGTCGCCGCAATTTTGTAAATAGCCCCATAATCAGGCGAGAAGAGAATGACTCCATCACGATTCCATGTGCTGCAAAAGGGCATAATAGTCAGTCTGGGGTAAGGCATTCAAAGATTGAAGCACTCGTCAATTGTCGTTTCGGTCACCGTAGGAATTTCAACTGCGGGCGGGACAACCTCTTCAGCCATGCGCGAAGGTAAAGTGCTCTATGAAAGAACCATTTGACCTCAGCTATGGCCTAATGACTAAAGCGGCTCGGGAACGTCCTCTGAAGATCCTTTCTTTTGCTTCCGCCGCAGAAAACAACCGGGCAATA
>QHXA01000920.1:2113-2637 GCA_003222755.1 Acidobacteriota bacterium | reverse complement strand
AGCCAGCCCAATATCCCCCGTGCGATTCTCGAGGCGAAGTACGCTAGCGCGCCGTCTCAGTTCGTGACGTTGCCGGACGGCACGCGTGCCCACGTCAGGGACCGCGGCCCGCGCGACGCGCTCGCACTCGTCCTCATTCACGGCTCTAATGCCTCGCTGTTTACCTGGGAACCGTGGGCGAACCGGCTCAGTGATACGTTCCGCGTCGTCACCGTAGACATGCCGGCGCACGGGCTGACGGGAGCCGTGCCCAATCGCGACTATACGCAGGAAGGCATGGTGAAGTTCATCGACGAGGTGGCTGGTGAACTTGGCCTGCAGAGGTTCGCCATTGGCGGTAACTCCATGGGCGGCCGCGTGGCCGCTCTCTTTACGATCAAGCATCCCGACCGCGTGACGCACCTCGTGCTCGTCGATTCCGGCGGACTTCCTTCGAAGCAGGTCGACCCGACGGCGCTCGCGCTCCGGTTGATGCGCACGCCGATCGCCAACCGGGTCCTACTCTACATCACACCGCACTCGCT
>QHXA01000920.1:1599-2108 GCA_003222755.1 Acidobacteriota bacterium | reverse complement strand
TCCACAGAGACATCATCACCGACGAAATGATCGACAGATATTGGGACTTCATCCGGATGGACGGCACACGTGACGCGACGATCACCCGCGCAAACGTCCGGGACAAACCCATCAAGGACGACATCGGCAATATCAAGGCCCCAACGCTGATCTTGTGGGGCGAAGAGGATCGCACAATCCGCGTGGACGTTGCATATGCATTCCAAGCTGCTATTGCCGGTTCGACGCTAATCGTCTACCCCAATACCGGACACATTCCGCAGGAGGAGGTGCCCGATCGGTCAGCGGCGGATGTGCGCGCCTTCTTGAGTGGAGCTGTGACACGCCCAGAAGTTAGTCAGTGAAAAGCGGCGCCTCTGGATTCTCGTTAAGGTTTCGGTCGAACCGGCGCCGGCGCCTAAACGCTTGCGTGATAGTTTCACTTCCGGCTAACGGGTTGTCCCCTCACGCCGATCACAAATAGCATGGTGTGTCGGCACGAGCAATGCGCGCGCTATGTCGCAGCTTGA
>QHXA01000920.1:0-1552 GCA_003222755.1 Acidobacteriota bacterium | reverse complement strand
ATACCGCCGCGGGCCAGCAGCGTGTCATGAGATCCCTTCTCGACGATTTTACCGTGGTCGAGCACGACCAGTTCGTCCATCCGCTTCACCGTCGAGAGGCGGTGCGCGATAACGATGGCGGTGCGCCTGGCCATCAAAGTCCAAAGAGCATCCTGGATGAGAGCTTCGCTTTCGGAATCGAGCGAACTGGTCGCTTCGTCGAGGATCAACACCGGCGCATCCTTGAGGATCGCCCGCGCAATCGCGACGCGTTGACGTTGTCCGCCGGACAGCTTCACGCCCCGTTCGCCCACCAGCGTCTCGTAACCTCGCGGAAGTACCTCGATGAATTCGGCCGCGTGCGCCAGTTTGGCGGCTCGGCGGACCTCTTGATCCGTAGCGTCAGGCCGGCCGATACGAATGTTATCGGCGATCGACCGATGGAACATCGAAGGGTCCTGCGGTACATACGCAATGGCGCTCCGCAACGCCGCCTGCGGGATGTGGTCGATGCGCTGTCCGCCCATGAGAATCGCGCCGCTTTCGATGTCGACGAAACGCAGCAGCAACCGGGTAATGGTCGTTTTGCCACCGCCCGAAAGCCCGAAGCCCACTTTCGCGCCATGCGGAACGTCGAGTGAGAAGTCTTCGAACAATAAGGACTGAGCCGGCTCGTATCGAAAACAAACGTTCCTCATCTCGATGCCGTAATGCGCTGGAGCGAACGCCTGCGTTTCAGCCGCATCGACGACAACGGGTGGATCGAGCAGAAGCTCGGTGAATTGAGCAGCTTCCGTCAATGCACTCTCGAGATTGCGATAAATCCGGTTGAATTCCCACATCACGCGCGTGATGCCGGTGTAGTAACTGAACGTGATGAACACGGTCTCCAAACCCGCGCCCGTGGCTCCGTTGGTTGCCAGCGCCACGATCAAGCCCATGGTGTTGGTGAGTACATACATCGGCGCTGTAATCGTATCAACGTGGAGATTCTGGTAGTCCCAGGAACGCAGCGTCTTGGTGCCGAAGTCCCCGACATTTCTCGCGTGAATCCGCGCCTCTTCAGGTTCTCTGGCGAATGCTCGCACCGCTTCAGCGTTGGCGATCGAATCCGCCACGTGTCCGGCGAGCCTGGTCGAAGCAGCTTCCCGAATGTCGACAAGCCGGCGGCGGCTGCGAATTCGCGGCATGACCATAAAGAGTCAGAGTTAACGAGAATTTGAATTCGTGAAACGCGATCGAAACGAAGGCAACGAACCCTAACGGTAGAAAATTCGCAATAACCTGAAAGGACACGATGTCGAACACGTCTTCAAAACGGCGCGCATATCCTAGCGCGCGCTTGGTCAGCGCACCGGCGAAGTTGTCGTGGAAGAACGACAGATCCTTCGCAAGCAGTTCATCCATCGCTTCGATGTACAGCTCCTCCAATCCGCGTATTTCAGCGCGGGCGAGAAGGAAGCCGGCAACCCGCCAAACCGCCTCACCCAGCAACCATACTCCGGCAAAAGCCAATACATACGGCATTAGTTCGCGCGGTGTCGGCCTTGATTGGCGCGCGAACGCGCCGAGC
>QHXA01000403.1:15162-15558 GCA_003222755.1 Acidobacteriota bacterium | reverse complement strand
GGTTTAGCGAAACTGCCGATTGTTTTCCCGACATGGCCTTTCAATTCGTCTTTCAGAGGCGGCTGCGGCTCGTGTCCTGCTGCAAGCGTTACAAACGCGACGATGCCCTGACCCTTCAACTCATCCGGCCTGCCGACAACGGCCGCTTCGGCTACTGCGGGGTGACTGACCAATGAACTCTCCACTTCCATTGTTCCAAGGCGGTGGCCGGAGACGTTAATGACATCGTCAATGCGTCCCATGATCCAGAAATAGCCGTCTTCGTCACGCCGCGCGCCATCGCCCGTGAAATACATGCCTGGAATCTCACTCCAGTATTGCTGCTTGTACCGGTCAGGATCCCCGTAAATGGTGCGCAACATCGATGGCCAGGGACGTTTCACGACAAGATAGCCT
>QHXA01000403.1:14365-14983 GCA_003222755.1 Acidobacteriota bacterium | reverse complement strand
GCTTGCGATACCAAATCCACGCTTCAGGATTGATCGGCTCGCCCACGGTCCCCAATACGCGCAAGCTCGTCAGGTCGTGCCTGGCCGGCCATAGATCGCCCCACTTGATGAATGCTCGAATGGCCGTCGGCGCCGTGTAGAAAACGTTCACGCGGTATTTTTCAATGACGGACCAGAACCGATCCGGCTCCGGATAATTCGGCGCGCCTTCATACATAAGGCTGGTGGCGCCATTCAGGAGCGGACCATAGACGATGTAGCTATGGCCGGTGACCCAGCCGATATCGGCAGTGCACCAATACGTGTCTTCATCCTTCAGATCGAAAACCCACTTCGCGGTGATGTACACGCCTGTCATGTAACCACCGGTCGTGTGAACCACCCCCTTAGGCTTTCCCGTAGTGCCGCTCGTGTACAACATGAAAAGAGGATGCTCGGCATCCAACGGCTCTGCGGGATGCTCCCCAGACATCTTCGCGGTGAATTCATGCCACCACACATCTCTGCCGTGGACCATGTTGACGGCCTCGCCGGTACGCTTGTACACCACCACTTTCTGAATCGAGGGCGTGTTTGCCAACGCCTCGTCTGCGTTCTTCTTGAGAGGCACTACCGAAC
>QHXA01000403.1:13681-14157 GCA_003222755.1 Acidobacteriota bacterium | reverse complement strand
CGGCACACTTCGTAGTGCAGCATCTGATAGCTGAGGGCGCGGACGTCGCCGGGCTCCCCTTCCCACAGAATAGCGACTTTGTTTTTTCGGGCGCTGGTCAGATGACGATCAATGCAGTTGTAAGAAAGATTCGTTTTTCCACCAACGAACCATTTTGCAAACGGCGCATCCCACTGGAGCACGTACGTCCAGGGTTCAAACCAATGCAGTTGTGATGCAATATCGGCCCAGAAGCCTTCCGGATCCTCCGCTGCGCGCTTGGATATCGAATCGTAGACTTCCATGCTGTGAATGTGAGCGTGCTTTGCGAATCCGGGATCGGGTGGAAAAACGCGCTGTTCTTTGAGGAGGGATTCAATGTTCGTCTCAGCCATCGCTGACACCTCTATCGCGCAGACACAAAGGAATAGCCACAAAAAAGCACGAAGTGCTCAAAAGATCTCGTGGATCTTGTGCCTTCTTGTGGCTATTGCTGC
>QHXA01000403.1:8364-13420 GCA_003222755.1 Acidobacteriota bacterium | reverse complement strand
GTATGCCATAGATTCTCCTCTGGTCTGTTAGTGCAGCGAAACCTGAAACAAAACAGAAATTATACATTGCACTCAAGTGAAAGCAACGGGTTGAGCTTACATCAAGCCTTCGCCGAGAGCATGCGCTTGAGGATCTTTCCCGTAGGCGTCCGCGGCAAGTCGGCCACAATTTCGAAGTATTTCGGCACTTTATATCTCGCGAGATGCTGCTGACAGAAGGAACGAAGTTCCCTCTCCTCAAGAGATACGCCGTCGCGGGCAATAACAAACGCCTTTGGTACTTCTCCGCGGACGTCGTCGCTCACCCCGATAACTGCGACTTCTTTCACTTTCGGGTGCTGCGAAAGTGCATCCTCGATTTCACGGGGATAGATATTCTCACCGGCTGAAATGATGAGGTCTTTTTTACGTCCTGTTATCGTGACATATCCATCCTCATCGAGCTTACCCAAATCGCCAGTGTGGAGCCAGCCATCGGTGATCGTTTTTGCCGTCTCTTCCGGCAAATGATGATAGCCTGGCATGACATTTCGGCCGCGCACCATGATTTCGCCGATTTCGCCGGCCGCGAGTACTCGGTTCTGATCGTCCCAAATGGCCACTTCGACACCCGGCACAGCTCTGCCAATGGTGCCAAGTTTTCGGTGGACCGGTGTGTTCAGCGTCACGACGGGAGCTGCTTCCGTTTGCCCGTATCCTTCATAAATCGGAACTTTAAATCGATTCTGAAACGCTTCGGCGATGGCGATCGGTAGCGGCTCGCCCCCGGAGATCGGAAATCGCACGGAAGATAAATCGAAATCCCCTTCGGCCGCTGCCATGACTCGATACATCGATGGAATTGCAAGAAATACGCTGATCTTATGCTCTTGTATGAGCCCCAGTACCTTTGCCGGCTGGAACCGTTCAACCGCTCCCGCTCAATAACGGCAGCAGGAACGTTCCGGTGATCGCATACGTGTGGAAGAACGGAAGAAGGCAGAGGAAAGCATCACGGTCATCGAAGTCGCCGGCGGTTCGGCACGACTCTACGTTCGCTATGAGGTTGTCGTGCGTCAGAATCACACCTTTCGGACGCCCAGTGGTCCCTGAGGTATACAGATAGAGCGCCGGATCCCGGTACTCGGCTGAGCCAAGATTCGCCCGTGGTGCGACAAAGCTAGGATCGTCGGCCATAAGGACGATGCCTTTGTCGCCAAAGAGCGGCTTAATGGCTCCGATCGCTTGATTGAAAAATTGCGATGAGACAAGGCCGGCCATCCCGGAATCTTTGATGATGAAGCCCAATTCGGCAGGCGGCAGCAAATAGTTCAGCGGAACCGCCGTCTTGCCGGCCTTCCAAATCGCAAGCATCGTGGCGATATATTTCTGTGAATTGAGCAGGAGAACGCCAACCGTCTCGCCCTTTATCCGCTCTTTCAAGACGGCGGCCGTTCGATTGACCTCATCAACCAGCTCCGCGAACGTCCATCGATTCGCATCTTCGACCACCGCAATGTTTGCCAGCCTCGGTTCGGCTGCGCGTTCAAAAAGTTGCGGCAAATACGCCATTCCAAGCTCCCGATGAAGAAATAAGTCGGCGAGTATAACTCAAGTCGCGCCCGTGCAGCGGCGCCAAACCCGTTTGCAAACAGATGTAAAAAACTTTGTCTTCACTTTAGCCGTTTTTCTTCGCCGATTGTCTATACACCTGCGGAGGAAAAAATCGAAGCCGAGAAACCACCGCAACTATATTCGAAATCAATTCCTTGGAAAAATCATGAAACCGAATTTTCAAATATTTCTCGCGACAGTCGTGCTTTCGGGTGCGCTGGTTTCATCCTGTGGGCCAGCACCGAATCCGAAGCTGCAGGCAAAACCGGCACAGCCTCAGGAGCAAGCGCCTGCTCCGGTCAACTCTACTCCTGCTCCTGCCGCTGAGGCACGTCCCGTCGTGCCGGCGGCCGAACAGGCGCGACCGCAGGCCGCGGCTAAGCCGAAGCAGCAGGTTCCTGTGAGGGAAGTGCCAACCAGGCAGACCGCCACACCGCACCCGGCCGACAGCCACGCTCCAGCGTCGGCGCCGGCAAAGACAGATACTACTGCTTCAGCATCATCCGGGACATTAACGCTGCCGGCCCCCGTGGCGCCACCGGTCGCCTTACCGCCTCCGCCCTTGGATGAGGTAAAGCCCGAGCATGTTGAGCCGCCGGCCCCTCGGCAGATCAATGTTCCGTCCGGGACGCTTGTAGCCGTACGAATGATCGATCCAGTCGATTCGGAAACGGCTCGTATCGGCGAGACGTTTAAAGCCTCATTGGATGAGCCCATCGTCGTTGATAACGAGACGGTTTTTCCCAAAGGGTCAGAAGTGTATGTAAAGCTGACGAAAGTAGAGTCGGCAGGACGGGTGAGCGGCAGGAGCGAAATCCAGCTACAACTTGATCGAATTTTCCTCGGCAGAAAGAGCTATTCGGTCGAAAGCAATCCGTACGTGAGTACGGGTGCTTCACAGGGCGCAAGAACCGCGAAAACGGCAGGTCTGGGCGCAGCAATCGGGGCGGCAATCGGCGCTATTTCCGGAGGCGGTAAGGGCGCGGTCATCGGCGGCGCAACCGGAGCGGGTGCAGGCGCCGGAGTTGAAGCCATTCGGAAAGGTGAACAGGTTCGAGTGGATTCTGAAACGCGGCTCGATTTCCGGCTCGAAAATTCCGTGGATGTCACCTTGCAATCTTCTTCTTCAACCCCCCAACGAACTAATCCTTCCGGCCCTGTCAGGTTCGGAACTCGCCAACATTAATCCTCCCATGTCGGGCGCGTTTCTCCCCGACGCGCCCGACCTTAGGTTCTTCTGGGGCGGTCCGCGAAGCGCAAGCGCGATAGCGCGCAGCCTTAAGAATAGACCGCAGCCTTAAGAATAGACCGCAGCCTCAAGAATAGACCGCCCTACAGAAAGCCGGATTGCCCTACCTTGCAGCCGCGCCGAGATTAAGCGTCTTGTCGATTTCGACATTGTTCTTCTTCAGTGTCATGCCGATTGCGTGATCAAAGTCGACAAGGGATTTCGTGTAATTCACAAGCGACTGGAGTTCATCGGTCTGGGCTTGCGCCACATTGCGCTGCTCGTCGAGGACGAACCGAATGGTCGAAGCTCCCAGATCAAACTTCTTTTGCTCGGCTTCGAGGCGCCGTTCCGCAAGCTCTCTTGCTTTTTGTGCTGCCTCGATTCTGGCCCTATTCATTTCCACCTGTGTTAGCGCGTTGCGGACCTCCAAGGCGATCTGTTGCGCTTGAGCCGAGATGCGGTTTTCAGCAATACGCATGTCCGTCGCCGCGCGGGCATTGTCCGCCTGAGCAGCACGGTTGCGCAGGGGAATCTGGATCGAAACCCCGGCACTGTACCCAGTATAGTTGTAACTAAATACCTGGCCGAAAGCCGTGCCGAGCCCGCCAATCAAATCAGGATTCACGGTTGTGTTGGCGCCACCGAAAAAGTTATTTGTAGCTGCCCTTGTGCCGGCAACGCCCGTCTGCGTGTAAGCAGCGATCAAGTCGACGGTTGGCAGCAACTGGTTCTTCGTGTATTCGTAATCAATTTTCTTGTTTTCCAGATCCAACTGGATCTGTTTCATCTCCGGCCGATTCTCTAAGGCAATCTTAATGGCCTCGTCGACAGGGAGCACATCCGACGGATCGGGTTTGCGCACACCCTCTACCGGCAGCAGCTTGGCCATGACCATTCCGGGGTCACCCTGGGACGTCAGCAGTTTCTTGACCTGATCTTGCGTTTGCACTTCAGTGTAGGTCGATGTCACAAACTGAACCTTCCGGTTCGCCACTTCCGATTCTGCCTGAACGAGATCGATGGGCGCGAGCGTGCCGATCTGGACCTGAATCTGGTTGTCGGAAAGCGTCTTCCCCGCGAGGTCAACCGAACGCTGTTTCACCTTGATGTCTTCGGCAGTGAAAACCAGATCCCAGTAGGATCGCTGTGCCTGCGCTACGAGATCTATCAATTGCCGTTCGAATTGGACCTCAGATATTTTTTCGTTGTTCTTTGCGACGCGAATCTGCCGCGCGTTCACCAGCCGCCCGAAATCGCGCGCAAGGTGCTGTGTGAACGAATATCGTAGAAATCCTGACCATGATGGATTCAGCGTGCTGAAGGTGCTGTTCGAGGAACTGCGATTCACCGTCGCATCGATTGCAACGATGGTGCCCGTAAATAACGATTGGGAAAATCCGACCGTGTATGCACCGCTCAACGTGCTCGGATTCGCGGCACCCGCCAGGATCGTTGTAGCGGGCGTTGTGTTGCGGTTGACAGTCGCCTGCAAATGGAGAGTCGGCTCGAACTGGCGATACAAGGTGTCGATCAGATATTGTGAGGACAAAGGCGATAGCCGGTTCACGCCGATGTCGAGGTTGTTCTGCAGGATCAGATTGATCAAATCACCCATTGTCAGCGGCAATTGACCGCTCCGGATCAGATCGGCCAGTTGCTGTGGCGAAGCCGCAGATGCTGGACTGGAAAACGTCACTTTGGAAGGACGATACCGCTGCAGAAAGTCCTTTACAAAGTTCGTGTTGATCTCAGCTCGCGCAGGTGCAGCCAGGCACACCGCTGTGAGCACGACAACTAAAACGACAACGATTCTCGATGGTTTCATTGGGAACTCCTGGTAAATATGGCAGGACTGTAGGGGCGGTCTATCACCGCCCTGGGCGCATGTAGAGCGCCCCTACAATTAGGGACACGAAACGTAAATCTCATTCGTAACGCAGCGCTTCAATCGGATCCAACGCCGCAGCTTTATGAGCGGGGTAGTAGCCGAAGAAGATGCCAATCACAGTCGCGAAGGCGAATGAAATCAAAACTGAAAGCGCGGAAACCAGAGTCGGCCAACCTAATATCTTTGAAACGAGCGCTGCGATCACACCGCCAATCAGCACGCCGATCAGCCCACCTATCAAGCTCAACACCAGCGACTCCGTCAGAAATTGCAGGCGCACATAATTCGGTCTTGCGCCCACAGCCATGCGGATACCGATTTCTCGCGTGCGTTCCGTGACCGAC
>QHXA01000403.1:4092-8321 GCA_003222755.1 Acidobacteriota bacterium | reverse complement strand
AGCGATGCTTCCAAGCAACAACGTCATAATCGTGGTCAACTGTGTAAACGTCTGCGCCGCATCCGTCATGTTGCGAACCATAAAATCATCGGACTCGCCCCGCGCGATCTTGTGCCGTTGCCGCAGCAAATCTGTGATCTGCCGCTGTGTCACGCTGGTCGCCTCCTGGCTGATCGCAGACACCATTGCCTGATTGATCGACAGAATCTGTTGCCCGAGAAGCTTCCGTTGGGCGGTCGTGTAGGGAATCACCGCGGTGTCGTCTTGATCCTGTCCCACCATGGACTGGCCCTTTGCTGCCAAAACTCCAACAACACGAAACGGCAGATTTCGGACACGAATCGTTTCCCCGATCGGGTCGATTCCTGGAAATAATTTCTCTGCGACCGTTTTGCCCAGCACGATCACTCTTGCCGCAGAGCGGATGTCCGCGTCTGTGAAAAAATCGCCTTGTTCCACCTTCCAGCTTCGAATTTCAGGAAACTTCTCATTCGTGCCCTGTATGCGGACGAACCAGTTTTGATTTCCGAAAACCAACTGGCCGGAGGCATTTACCACGGGAGACGCAGCCGCAATCGTTGGAATTTCGCGTTCCATTGCGTTCACATCTTCGTCGGTGAGTGTACTTGCCGCTCCTGCGCCGAGAGCGGCGCCGCCGAAGGTCAGATTGCCTGGCATGACGTACATCATGTTGCTACCCATGCTGCTGATCTGATCCAACACCATGGCTTGCGCGCCCTGTCCGATAGAAACCAGCACGATGACCGCACACACGCCGATGATGATGCCAAGCATCGTAAGCGCTGTTCTCAGCTTATTGCGTCCCAGCGCGCGCGCAGCAACCTTGAGGATGGCCATGAAGTTCATGCTTCGTCCTCGTCGTCTTCCGGAGGAAGTTGCTGCAGGACTTGGCGGGCATCTTTGCGGTTTTCTACGGCGACATCGCGATGAATGCGGCCGTCCCGAAATTGAATGATGCGTTTGGCGTACTGAGCAATGTCGGGCTCATGCGTCACAATGACGAGCGTTAGACTGCGCTCCCGATTAAGCCGCTGGAATATTTCCATCACTTCGACCGAAGTTCGCGTATCCAACGCGCCGGTTGGCTCATCCGCCAAAATAATTGAGGGATTGTTGACCAAGGCCCGAGCCAAAGCGACACGTTGCTGCTGGCCGCCCGATAACTGGTTCGGCATGTTCCGTTCGCGATCCGCAAGGCCGACTTCGGCCAGCGCTGCGCGCGCTCTACGAAGGCGCTCGCTGGAACCAACACCGGCGTAGATGAGCGGCAGTTCGACGTTCTCCAGAGCAGAGGTGCGCGGGACAAGGTTGAAGCTTTGAAATACAAATCCAACGTTCTTGTTCCGAATGTCCGCGAGACCAGCCTTATCGACCGTCGAAACATCGACGCTTTCCAGGAAGTACTGTCCCTTCGTCGGACGGTCGAGACAGCCAATGATGTTCATCATTGTCGACTTTCCCGAACCGGAAGGCCCCATGATCGCGACGAATTCACCACGATGAATTTCGAGAGACGCGCCGCGCAACGCGTGAACTTCGATGTCACCCATGCGGTAGATCTTATGGATCCGCTCGAGGCGAATGACAACATCGCGAGTAACCGCGCGCGCCTCGTCGTGGACGATTGTCTCTACATGGCTGCTCATGGTTAGTTGCCTCGGCCTCGACCACCGCCGCCGCCGCGCCCTCCAAATCCTGGGAAGAATGGTGGTGCAGTGGCGCCCGCCGGCGCCTGAGCCGTTTGCGCGCTATCACCGAGGATGATGGCATCACCAGGCTTGATCTCGCCCGAGATGACCTCAGTGGCCGAACCATCCGTTATGCCTAGGAGAACCTTTCGGGGTTGCGGCTTCTCTTGCGCATCCAAAACGAACACCACTCCTGGACGTTGCACGACGCGTTTCGGCGCCGAGAACTTGATCTTCTGCGAAGGGTCCCATTTTTGTCCGGGAGCCAACCGCGCCGGTGGTATTTCTCCTTTCTGCGCAAAGCGCGGCGCTTCTTCCGACTCGGTTTCAGATGCGAGGGCGGGCGTGCGTTCGGCCCTGAACTCCTGCCGCTGTATGCCTGGCGGCGTGTACCGCAACGAAGCATTCGGCACTTTCAATACGTTATTACGCTGATCCACTATGATCGTGATGTTGGCCGTCATTCCCGGCTTCAGCTTCATTTCCGGATTGTCTATGCCCAAAATTACGCTGTAGGTGACGACGTTCTGCACCGTTTGTGGATTTAATCGGATCTCGGAAATGCGTCCTCGAAAACCTTCGTTCGGATAAGCATCGACGGTAAACCTTACGTCAGCCTGGTCGGAAATGTTCCCGATATCAGCTTCATCGATGTTGGCATTCACCTGCATTCGCGTCAGATCATTTGCGATCGTGAACAAGGTCGGGGACTGCAGACTCGCCGCAATCGTTTGGCCCACATCAATATTTCGAGAAATCACGACACCATCCACCGGCGAGTAGATATTGCAGTACTCGAGATTCAGTTTCGCACGAGCAAGATCGGCCTCCGCCTGCTGAAGCTGTGCTCTTGCCTGCTCGAGTTGCGCCGCTGAGGCATTGGTCTGCGCTTCCACTTGCGCTATGGTAGCCTGCGCCTGCTCGAATTTCGCCTCCGCCGAGTCCGCGTTGGCTTTCGCATTGTCGTAATCATTCCTCGAGGCAACGCCGCTCTTGTTCAACTCGGATGCGCGCTGAAAAAGTATGGCGGTATTGTCACGCGCAACGCGTGCTGCTTCGAGATTTGCCCGGGCACTCTGCATATTGGCGACTTGGGTTCGCTGGTCGGCCTCCGCGCTACGAACCCGGGCACGAGCCGCGGCGACGCTAGCCTGCGCATTTTCTACCTGCGCCTGGAAATTGCGCGGATCGAGCTTTGCCAGAAGCTGCCCGCGTTTCACTATGGAGTTGAAGTCTGCATACAGTTCCTCCACTTGCCCTGAAATCTGGCTGCCGACCTGAACCGTAACGACCGTCTGAACGACTCCGGTCGCATTCACGACCTTGCGGAGCGGACCGCTTTCCACTTGCGCAGTAAAGTACTGACTTGCCGTGGTTCTTTGCTTTCTAGCTGAAAACGCCAGAATCGCGGCGACGATCACAAGTCCCGCTGCAATCAGTGCTTTTTTCTTCGTTAGTAGTTGTCTCATATCGAATTAAATACGATGAACTTCGAGTTCGAATTACCCGTTTACAAACTTTAACGAGGTCTTAATCCGAACTATTCGTTCGCGATTCCTCTTAGAAAAATAGACACGAACGTACGGACTACTTCTTCAGCATCGTAAGGCTGAGTTTTTTTGAAGCCGAAAACCTCTTGCCACAAAACAAAGCTGGCGAACATGCCGAGGAGCCCACGGGCGGCCAGCTGCGGATCCACCTGGTGGAAAGCGCCCTCGTTGATGCGCTTCTGAATGTAACTTGCAATAGGATTACGGGCCGTCATGCTGGCCACGGCCATTTCCGAAAGTTGATGGCCTTCCAACGCACTAAACAAAAGAAGACGCAGGAACGTTGTGTCGTTTTGATGCCTCTCTAAGAATGTCCTTCCTAACGTCTCCAAGAATTTCTGATCATCGCTCGCGGCCGCAAGACGTTCGATCTCTTCAATCCGGGCGTCCCGGTTCTCGCAGGCCTTGTGTTCCAGAATGGCGCTGTAGAGTTCTTCTTTCGTCTTGAAATGCCGGAAAATGATTGCTTCATTGACCTCTGCCTGAGTGGCAAGGTCACGGGTCGTCGTGCCCCGAAATCCTTTTTTGGCAAACAACTCCATCGCCGCTGCGAGGATGTCTTGCCGGCGGTCGTGTTTCATAAGTAAGTACTTACTTACAGGAAATTAGGACGTTGTTGCAAGGGGAAATATCTGAACCGAGGGGTGGATCAACAAGACTCTTAGCCTCCGTTGGAGATTGGCGGGTGGTATATGAGTTGGATCAGCAGCCCATCCGGATCATGAAAATAGAAAGACCTGGCGCCATCGCGATGCGTCTTCGGCTCAGCAGCCAGAGTGATCCCGTGCGCTCGGACTCGCTGGGCCCATTCGTCAACGTCGTCTGGACGGCGCACGACAAAGCCGATATGGTGGACAGTTTGTATGGGTCCCGGTTCGCTGCCGGCGGGCAGCTGATGCAAAGCGAGATTGTCCTGATCGGAGGTCAGATAGGCGTTCTGTTCGTCGGGCATCCATTCTAATTTCAGGCC
>QHXA01000403.1:0-4081 GCA_003222755.1 Acidobacteriota bacterium | reverse complement strand
ACGTTAGAATAAAAGTCAAGGGATCGACGAACATTCCGGACATTCAAAGCGACGTGGCGGAGACCGACCAACAGCGGGTCCATTGACTAATCCTGGTGCGAAAAACTACAATGAAAGAACTCGCGTCCAGAGGTGAGTTTAGCATGATGGGGAGGCACTCTGGATGTGCATCATCTCGAAGAATCTAAATTTGTATGACCAGTTCTAAGGTCAAAAAGCCTGTTCTCTTCGACCATGTCAATTCGTGGCGGATGCATCGGCAATTTTTGGATCATCCGTTTCCGTCGAAGAATTTGTCTGACTTGATCCGCTCGATCGGCTGGATATATTCACCGGGTTGCTCCACGCCGTATTTGAGTCTGTGGGCCAGAAGCTCATCCTTTAAGGCGGCGGACCTGGATAAATTGGTATTCGACGATCGCAAGCTGCTCCAGCTCGAAACGCTTCGCGGCTGCACTATGCTCGTGCCGCGAGACCAGGCGAGCGTCGCGCTGCGCATTCGCACGCGAACATTCACGGAACTCAGCAAGCAAGCGCGACAGCACATGCCATTGAGCGATGCAGATATGGAGAGGCTCAAGACGGTCATCTTGAATGTACTGCACTCCGCACCGAAAACTGCGGACCAGCTCCAGCGGGCCGTGCCCAGCAGTCTTGTGAAGCCCTTTGGGCCGGAACTTAACCGGATCGGGCTGACCAACAGCCTTTCACTTGCCATCAATCTATTGAAAGAGGAAGGGAAGGTTCTGAAGCAGCAGGGCAACAAACGCCTCGATTCGACGGAATACTCGTTCGTGCTCACGTCGAACCTGTTGCCTGAAGCCGATCCGTTCAGCTTGCGAATGGAAGAAGCGTGTGCGCAGTTGGCGGCGCAATACTTCAGGGCCGAGGCGCCAGCGCGAATTAAGGATTTTGCGTGGTGGGCGGGAATCAACGTGACCGATGCAATCAAGGGAGCCGGGGAGGTCAAGCCCAAGCTGGTGCCGATCGCGGTCGAAGAGACGAAGGACGAATTTCTGATCAGCGAATTGGATCTCGAAGCGTTTCTAAATTTCAAGCCGCCCGAGGCGGCTGTTAGTCTCATCCCCTATCGCGATACTTACCTCAAAGGTCAACGCGAAGTCGTCAATCGATTCGTTCCCGCGGAGCACGCGGATAAGCCGTTCTCCCGTTGGAAAGGAAAGTTGATCAACGATCCCCTCGCAACGGTCATTTTCAATGGGCACGTGGTCGGAGTCTGGGAATGGAATGAAGGCGAGGAAGAAGTCGATCTGCTCCCGTTTGAGTCCAACATTCCGAAGTCTGTGGATAAAGCGATTCATAAGCGCGCCGCCGAACTGGCGAATTTCATTCGCGCAAATTTAGGCGAGGTGCGGCTGCAAGGCGGGCATTATGGACCGCACCAAATGACTGGCATCCACGATCTGAAGGCATTCTGGGGCAAAGGAGCGCAGGTGGATGTTCGAGTCTGACCTGCCAGCGCGCGGGCGCCGCAGAACCGCCGCTGAAGCAGATACTCAAATCAGTCCGCTTGAGGCGAATTACTGGTGGCGGCAAACCACGCCTGCGGGCGCGCTCCTGAACAACTTGATGGTGCTTTTCATCCTTGCACCGGTGGTCCTAGTGCTCAAAAGTTTTTACGCGCTGAGCTTTGCCATCTTTGCCACGATGGTGCCGTACGGCTTATTCATACGCCATCTGGCTGTTCGTGCCGTGCGGCAACATCTGCAGAACCACCCCGAAGAACGCGACGATTTCGAGCAGGCAGGTATTATTTCGTGTTAAACGTGTAGGACGCTCTGCGAGCGCCTGGGCGGTCATAGCCCGTCCCTACGTCAGGTAACCATGCAAAAACGACAAAAGTCGATCTCGGTGCTTGCCGCAATTTTCATTGCGCTGTCGACCTTGTATCTGAACTCGCTTGTCGCAGTGCCGACCGCTCGCCCCGTAGCCGAATTGGTTTCAGATCTTTCCGCATCGCGATATTTCGAACATGTGAAATATCTCTCAGCGGATGAGATGAAGGGCCGCGGAGACGGCTCACCCGAGCTGGATAAGGCCGCGGATTACATCGCCTCGCAATTTCGGACGTGGGGACTTCGGCCAATGGGCGATGACAACACGTATTTCCAAACCTTCCAGGTGACGACCGGCGCCGAGCTTGGACCGAATAATGAGCTGCAAATCAACGGAACCGCACTCAAGATTAATGAAGATTTCGTGCCGCTCGCTTTTTCCAACAGCACGAACTCCGATGCGCCGCTTGTGTTCGCAGGTTATGGCATTACCGCTCCGGAGCTGCACTATGACGATTATCAAGGCATTAATGCTAGTGGAAAGATTGCTGTCGTCCTGCGTCACGAGCCACAGGAATCAGAGGCGAAGAGCCCATTCGACGGAACGAACTTCACCAGCCATGCGTCGTTCGTCACGAAAGCGATCAACGCGAAGCAACACGGGGCTCAAGGTATTATTTTCATCACGGATGTCAACCATACCGATGAACAGGTTGGTCCGGCTACAAGGACCGGGGAGACAGACGATCTCGGCATACCTGCTTTCCATGCCAAACGTGATCCTCTAATCAATCTTCTTAAAGCTGCGGGAAAAGATCTGTCCGCGATCCAGAAAAAGATAGACATGGATTTGAGTCCGCAGTCGTTCGATTTGCCCGGTTCTCGGGCGCACATCCGCACGGAAGTCATTCGTACCCGCAAATCGGTGAAGAATGTCTTGGCTGCTGTTTCCGGTTCCGATCCGGTATTGCACAACGAGTGGGTCGTTATCGGCGCACATTACGACCATCTTGGCCTCGGTGACCGCAACTCGCTAGCGCCTTCGCAGGTCGGACAAATTCATCATGGCGCGGACGACAACGCTTCAGGCACATCGGGCGTTCTGGAAATCGCGCGGCTCGCGGCGAAAAACAAGCACCAGTGGAAACGCTCGGTTCTGTTTATCGCATTCGCAGGCGAAGAGCTGGGGCTGTTGGGGTCATCGCAGTTCGTGAATCACCCTACAGTGCCGCTGAAGAACATTGTGAGTATGACCAACATGGATATGATTGGCCGCTTAAACAACGATCGATTATTCGTTGGAGGCGTCGGTACATCGCCGAGCTTCAAGCCCCTGCTTGAAGAGTTCAATCAGTCCGTTCACTTGCAGCTCGACTATTCGGATTCCGGCTATGGCGCCAGCGATCACATGTCATTCAATGCCAAAAAAATTCCAGTCCTGTTTTTCTTCTCGGGGCTGCATACGGACTACCACAAACCTTCTGATACGTACGACAAAATCAATACCAAAGGCGCTGTGAAAGTCCTCTCTCTTGTTTACATGATGGCTGATCGCATGGCCATGGACACGAAGCGCCTGGAATATACTGAAGTCCAGCAGCCGAAGCCCGCGACGGCCGGGAGCGGTGGCGGCTACGGTCCCTACTTCGGGTCCGTTCCCGATTTTCGCGATGATTTGAAAGGCGTCCTTTTCGCTGACGTTCAGAACAACAGCCCCGCGGCAAAAGCTGGCCTGAAGCAAGGCGATCTGCTCGTCGAGTTCGACGGAAAACCGATACAGAATCTTTACGATTTCACGTATGCGCTGCGAGCAAAAAAAGTGGGTGATGCTGTTGTCGTGGTCGTCAAGCGCAACGGACAAGAGGTGAGGACCAGCGTTACGTTGGAGGCAAGGAGATAGATCAATGAAGTTGACGCGCATCGTTACTGCGTCATGGATAGCGGCTTCCCTGGCAGGCGGCATCTACATCGCGCGCCCGCAAACGATTCAGCCGCACTCGAAAGAAGTTCACCTTCGCAATATTCGTCAGCTCACATCCGGCGGCGAAAATGCTGAGGCGTATTTCTCGCTGGACGGCCAGAAGATTATCTTTCAATCGACGCGCGAGCCCTACAAATGCGATCAAATCTTCACGATGAATCGCGATGGTTCGAACGTGAAGCTCGTCAGTACCGGGAAAGGCCGTACGTCCTGCGGGTATTTCACCCCGGACGGTAAGCGAATCATTTATGCGTCAACCCATCTTGGTTCTCCCGATTGTCCGCCGCCGGCCGACCGCTCGGAA
>QHXA01000402.1:8389-10984 GCA_003222755.1 Acidobacteriota bacterium | reverse complement strand
GGAACGTTAAGGCTTTTAAAGTAAAGGTCACAATCTTACCGTCATTCGCGCCAGGCTCTTCATCTATGGACAGATTCAAAACGGAGTATATGTGTTGCACGATATGGATTCACCAGCGTGTTCGATCTATCATCGTGACGCTTCCAAAGACATCCGAGCTAAGCGCTGTGCAGTACACATTTCGTGACGGAAAAATCATCTATCGCGCCGATCGGTAATGTCGACACTCATGAACATCGCAGCGCTTGTGGCAGAAATCGAATCAAAAGTCGATGCCATGCCCGTTCGAAACGCGCCCGTGTTACGGGCGTTGCGCCGTGAGTATTCGAAACGCCTGAAGAATGCATCGGCGAGGGAGGTCGTCGAGATCGCCGCGATGCTCATTGAGCGGCGGCGTGTACATCGGTTCATCGGCGACGAACTCATCGCCAGCCGGACGGACGCGCTAAAAAGTCTCGGGCGCACCGAACTCGAACGTCTCGGCGCCGGTATCTCGAGTTGGGATGAGGTCGACTGCTTCGCCTGCTATCTTGCCGGTCCTGCGTGGCGGCAGGGTCAGGTCGATGATGAGACAATAATCGGATGGGCCAAAATGAAGGATAGATGGCGGCGACGGGCTGCGCTTGTCAGCACAGTACCGCTCAACGTGAAGGCGCGAGGTGGCGCAGGCGACGCGCGACGCACACTTTGCATCTGCAATCTCCTCATGGATGACCGTGATGAGATGGTCGTGAAAGCGATGTCGTGGGCGCTGCGAGCGCTTGCCACGCGAGACGTCAATGCCGTCCGACGATTTGTGGCCGATAACAAGGCGCGGTTAGCGCCAAGAGTACGGCGTGAAGTCGGGCGGAAACTAACCACAGGACGAAAGAATGCGCGGGCACACCAGCGACATGACAGCTTTTGAGACTCAGCAGTCCGCGGCTGCGATGATATCTTGCTCGCCACGTTCGCTTCGGACCTCGACTGAGCACTCGATCGTTATGCCCTTTACTTGCAGAATGAGGGCCTACACGTCACAGCTGCCGATTTGTCGCCCGGCGCGTTGGATGTCTGCCGGGCGCGCGGGTGCGTCGATGTGACCTCGATCGATCTCCGTGCTCTTGATATCGAGCCGGGCTCGTTTCGAAGCGTGATCGTAATGGGAAATACTTTGGGTGCGCACCAGACGCCGGAAACCCTTCGCCACTTTCTGCTCTCGTTGCGGAGAGTAGTTGGGCTTGGTGGGCGCCTGCTCTTTTCCATGATCGATCCACTCGATACACATGACGAGTCTCACCTTCTGTATCAGAGAACCAACATCGAAAGGGGCCTGCCCCCGGGCTTGATCAAAATGCGCGTTAAGTACGACCGCCTCGTAGATGATTGGATGCACTTGTGGATGCTCACGCAGCAAGAGTTGATCAGTGCGATGTCCGAAACGGACTGGGCGTTGCTTGATCAACGACACCATGGTCCGTTGCGAATTAGGCTTCTTGAAAGCAAGACCAGATAAGCTACGTTTCATCCGACGGAGCAATCTCAGCTTCTAATGCTATGAACCCACATGTGCGGCACGTCACTGTGAACGGTTTGAACATTTTCATCGCAACAGGTGAAACCGCATGAATGCGAGCATTTGTTTGATGAAACCGAGCACGTCGTGCAACAGACTCATTCGGCATCTTTCCAGTAACCAAACGGCCAGTTCCGGTGTCTATAGAATGACTGTTTTTACAAGTCTGCGGATCGTCAATTTCTGGTTCTGCCAATCGAATTTAATTTACGGTAAGGGGAACGGCTACATGAAGCTGTGCGGGATTACTGTGCTTGCAATCGTATTCTTGTGCGCATCGATTGCGAGCGCACAGACAGTGCTGCTAAGAGGCACAATCCTAGATCCTTCGGGCGCGGTAATTCCCGGAGCAGATCTTAGAGTATTTCAGGCCGGTAAAGTTGTTGGAGAACGGAAGTCCGATACCACCGGAAATTTCTCATTTGATCTGCCGGCTGGGGAGTACCGGCTTGAGGTTTCGGCTCCAGAATTCCGGCCATACGCCCAAAATGTGCGCCTCACGCCGAACATGCGGCCACTTTCGATCTCACTGGCGGTCGCCGCAATCAATGCGGCAGTTGATGTTGCTCCGACTGAAGATCATGTCAGTCTTGAAGACGACGCGAATCTGACCTCGACGAGCATTTCGGGCGATACCATCAAGGCTTTGCCGGAAGACGACGACGCATTGATGGCACAGCTTCAGGCGCTTGCTGCAGGCGCAGGGGCGGCGGGAAGCACCGCTACTTTCGTCGTTGATGGATTCAGTAACGGACGCATACCGCCACGTGATCAAATTCAGCAGATCATCATCGATACCAACGTGTTCAGCGCAGAAAATGCAGGCGGTGGACCTCGCATCCAAATTATTACGAAGCCGGGAACAGGACCCTGGAGTGGGAACCTGAATGCGAATTTCAACAATCAATTGTTGAATGCTCGGAGTCCGTTAGATCTGAACCGGCCGAAAAAGCAGCAAAAGATTTTTACCACGTCTTACGGCGGCCCTGTTATTCCGGGGAAGCTGACACTCCGATTCACCGCGCGCAGTCTTCAGATCG
>QHXA01000402.1:0-8328 GCA_003222755.1 Acidobacteriota bacterium | reverse complement strand
ATACAAGAATCAGAATCTGAACTCGAATGGACAAATATTTCTGACAGAGAATAACTCGTTGACTTTTGGCGTGAACTACAACACGAACGAGTTCCGGAACCAGGGCATCGGAGGAGCGACGCTGCCGGAACGTGCAATGAATTTCAAGGGGCACAATTGGAATTTCCAACTCAGTGAACGAGCCATCGCGAATCCCAGGCTCACCAGCGAAGTGCGCTTTTCCATGTTCCACAACCAAAACTCAACCCTGCCGGTGACAGAAGCTGTTGGGATCAACGTGCTCGATGCTTTCAACAGTGGAGGTGCGCAGAATCGTACTCGCCGCAGAGGAACCAATTACAACTTTGGAAATACTATTCGCTGGACCGTAAAGCCAACTGTGAATCTACAAATCGGCACCGACTTCACTGATAACAAGAACTACAGCTCGTCGGAGACAAATTACCTCGGTGTATTCACCTTCTCCAGTCTCGCGGATTATTTGGCCGGTCATCCGATCACATTCCGGCAGACAACAGGCGATCCCGTCGTCAATGTGAGCCAGTTGGAGTTTGCATCTTTCATTCAAGTGGATTGGCGTGTGAACCCGAAGCTGAACCTTGGAGCCGGAATGCGTTACCAGGCGCAGCAGAATCTGCGTGACTACAATAATGTCGGCCCTACGTTTCAGATTGCGTATCAGCCTCGGACGGGCACCGTGCTCCGCGCCGGCGGCCGCATTTCCTATCAGGCATTCAATATTTTCTACATTGAGACGGTGAGACGACAGGATGGTTCAGGTCACCAGATTGAGACCGTTATCCTCAATCCGTCATATCCGGATCCGCATCTGGCGGCCGGAACCAATTCCTTGGCAACGACCAATGCTTCCATTCGCGCATTTGATCCGCATCTCGTAGTGCCATCTACCATCAACTCGGCATTCACTTGGGAGCAAAACCTCAAAAGAGGGTGGCGTGTTAGCACCTCGTTCGATCTGACACGTGGCGTTCATTTGATCCGTACTCGTAACGTGAACGCTCCGTATCCGGGCACACCCCTGCCGATCGACTTGTTCAACCAACTGAATTCGTTCGATCCGGCTGTCCAAGCGGCAGCCAGAGATCAGGTCGATCGGATGAGGCCTCTTTACCCGAATGTCGGCAACCTTTATCAATTTGAATCCACGGGAGAGTCGTTTTCGAAAAACTTGGGCTTCCGCCTCTATACACCGAACAATTTCACGCTACATCGTATCGGGATCACTGGATTCCTCCAATATGTCGTAGGCTGGGCTGAAGATAATGCTTCGGCTCAAAATCAGTACGACTGGCGGTCGGAATGGTCGCGATCTTTCTTCGATACCCGCCATCGCTTAGTCAGCAATCTGAACCTGAGATTTCCAAAGGACACGTCGCTCTCATTCCTGATCTTTGCAAACTCAGGACGACCGTACAGCCTGACGACCGGCCGGGACAACAATGGGGACCAGAACACGAACGATCGGCCTTCCGGCATCGGCCGCAATTCATTGACGGGTCCGAGTTCGTATAATGTGAATGCGAATCTCACGAAGCAGTTTCCACTGCGAAAGGCAGACTCTCAGCGAAGTGCTTCAACTCCGCCTGGCGGAACTACTAATCCGGCGGCCCCGCAAATCTTCGTCGGCGGTCCAGGCGGTCCTATTGGGATCCCACAGGGCCCCTCTGGAAATAGCGCGCCGGGGCCGAAACTGCAACTTAATATTAGTGCGAACAACTTGCTCAATAACGCACAGCTTCGCGGCTACAGCGGAGTCATGACTTCACCGCTTTTCGGCAGGCCGACGGGCGCTGCTGCGGGACGAACGGTGACACTCGGCCTCGGCTTGATATTTTGAGGAAGAACATGAAACGCGTGATCCTGATGATTGTCTTGGTCCTCGTAGCGAGTCCGGTTTTCGCTCAGGAGATTGATTTAGGATTGGGCGGTGACGTGAGTAGTCTGTTGAATCTTCCGGCTCCTCGCGGAAACACACCTGCGCGTGGCAATGCACCAGCCCGGGGTGACGCCGCCGGCCGTGGAGGACCTGCTACTCAAGTCGATCGTCTGGTCCGATTGCGTGTATTGTTTACTGGCGCCAACATTCCGCTGTCGAAAGATCAGGAAGTCTCGCTCAATTCTTTCTTGAATGCTGAAATCCCGACAATGCGCCGAACCTTGCAGAACCGTGTTGCGGAGTTGCAGAAGGCGAGAGGCAGCGGTGCTGGACCTGGCAATTTGCCCAGCATGGACGAACTCACGCCCGAAATCATCCGCCTCAACGATCAGCTCCTCGGAAAAATGGCAACTGTTTCGAGTTTGAGTCCCGAACAACAAGCGTTCGTTAAAAAGTTGTACCGCGAGCAGGTCAAATCACGCGGCGGATTTGATGCAATCAAAGTCACGCTGGAGGATGCGGGCGTACCCTTTTCCGCTGAGCAAGTCGCGCAGATCCAGCCTTTGTTTGACCAGCAGAACCAAGCCAGACTTGAATTGTTGAAGCAGTCGCAAGGCCAACCTGCAGATCAGGCCAAGATCGATCAGCTCCAACGCGAGACATTGGCGAGAGTGCTCAAGCTGATGACCCCCGCTCAACGTGCTGCGTTAGCCGCGAAATAATCCGATGTCAGGAAGCCGCGTTTAACGTCTCGACAGCCGTCTGGCTTGGTGCCCGTCCGACGAAACATTTTCCGCAAAATACGTAACCATTTTTCGCTTGTGCGGTTCTGCACTACTGATGAGGCACACAATCACACTTGCCATTTTCTTTTTCGTACTGCTCTCCATCGCGGCCCATGCTGAAGGCCGACTTGAATTCCGTGTGTCGCGGGCGGCTCAACCTCCGAAAATTGACGGCAATCTCGACGACGATGTTTGGAATGATGACCCGCTGGTTTTGGGAGACTGGCTCTCATACAACCCGCTTTACGGCACGAAGATGCTACAGCGCACCGAGGTTCATGTTGCATACGACGATCGCAACCTGTATTTCGCCTTCCACTGCTTCGATAATGAGCCGGACAAAATCCGCACGACGATCAGCCGGCGGGACAACATTTTCAATGACGATTGGGTTGGCCTCAGTCTCGATTCCAACGGCACGGGCCAGACGTCATATCATCTGATGGTCAATCCAAGTGGTATTCAGATGGATGCACTCAACACGTCGGCATCCGGTGAACGATGGGAAGCGGATGTCGTTTGGGACAGTGCGGGCAAGATCACCGATGACGGCTACACGGTCGAAATCAAGTTGCCTCTTCAAAGCATCCGGTTTCAGGACGGCCACAACGTAAGGATGGGAATCCTGTTTTGGCGCCGGATCAGCCGCAGCGGCATATCCTCCGCGTGGCCCGATATCCCGCCGGGGCAATGGGTATTCAACCGCCACGCGCATCTTCGATTCGATGATCTCAAGCAGCCGCAGTTACTCGAGGTTCTTCCCAGCGTCACCTACTCTGTGAATCAGCTTCGCGCCAGTCCAGGGAGTTGGAACAAACCCAATAGCAAACCGGACGTCGGTCTGAGCGTGAAATATGGACTCACATCGTCGATCACATTGGACGCGACCATCAATCCGGATTTCAGCCAAGTGGAGAGCGATGCGTTTCAAGTGCAAGTCAACCAACGGTTCCCGACGTTCTTCTCCGAGAAGCGGCCGTTCTTTATGGAAGGTATGGGCCTCTTCAACCTGGCGGGAAGTGGAGGTGATGGAAACATGGTGACTGCGGTCCACACACGCCGGATCATCAACCCGTCCTGGGGTAGCAAGCTGACAGGCACTTCAGGCAAGTTCACCTTCGGAATTCTGGACGCCTCTGATGCCAGCCCGTTGGACCGTACCGATCATAGACTGTTCAACATTGGTCGCGTCATGTATGGACTGGGCGAATCGAATTATCTTGGCGCTATCGTAACCGACACCGAAGAAGACGGCCGGCATAACCGCGTCGCGGGGGGCGATCTCTCCTTTCGCTTCAAGAAGCGGCAACAAATTTCCGCAACCTTTCTATCGTCGCAGACGGGCGGCGGTTCTGTCGCAACAGCCGGCGGGACGGCCGAGCAGCTTTCCTACAACTTCAGTGATCGCAAATATGCCGTCGCCACTCAAGTCGAGCACTATGGAAAAGGTTTCGAAATGGACACGGCCTTTTACAACCGCACCGGCTTCACATCCGGATGGGCATATGGTGAAGTGAATTTCTATCCGAAGAACACAAACAAATCATGGCTGAAGCGAGTGAACGTGTTTAACTGGGATAAATATGGCCGGGATCAATTGCAAGACGGCAACGAGCGGTTCTTCCTCGCCGGTCTCCGCCTCAACTTCACTCGCCAGGGCTTCTTTCGAATCGGATCAGGGTTGGGGTGAAGAACCTTGGTTAGGCAGAAAGTTCAAAAACGACAGAATGCGGCTCCAAGGATCGGTACAGCTATACCGCTGGTTGAGTCTTAATGGGTTCTTCTCTAACGGTTGGTCCACGTTTTACGATCGCACAAACCCTTTTCAAGGCCGGTCACGATCCAGCAATATCGGTTTCACGCTGCAGCCGAATCAGCATGTCAATCAAAGCGTCAGTTACAACCGGGTCCGCTTCGATCGGGCTTCGGATGGACAGCGTGTTTACACGGTTCACATCGTGAACTTCAGAAGCACGTATCAGTTTAATCGTCACTTCCTTGTTCGCGCGATCGAGCAATTCGACAGCTCCAAGCGCCGCTTGCTTACCGATCTTTTGGCTTCCTATGAATTTGTGCCTGGAACCGTGTTCCATGCCGGCTACGGATCGCTTTTTGAAAAGCCCGGCACGGCAGAATACTTTACAACTAGCCGCGGTCTGTTCTTTAAGGCTTCCTACCTGTACCGTTTCTAGACATATCCTGTAACCTTTTCACAAGTCAGCAGTTTTTACTTATGGGATGACGGACACCGACGAAATCCTAATGATCGCCGTCCGAGGCGGCGACGTCGCGAAACTCGGCGTTCTCTTCGACCGATATCATCGCGCGCTATTCGACTTCTTCGTTCGCATGACGAACAGCCGGGCGGCGGCGGACGACTTGGTCCAGGACGTCTTCTTCCGGATGCTCAAGTACAGGCAAACCTTTCGCGACGACAGCCGGTTCAAGGCTTGGATGTTTCACATCGCCCGCAACGCGCGTGCCGACTACTACAAGACTCATCAGCCCGAAACTTCTTTCCCAGAAGAGGCGGCCGGTAATATTCAGAGCCGGTCTCCGTTTCCCGGTCATGAACTGGAGCAAAAACAACAGGTGATGCTTCTCCAATGCGCAATGTTCAGGCTGCCGGAAGAAAAGCGCGAGGTCCTCGTACTGAGCCGGTATCAGGAGATGAAATATGACCAAATCGCCGAGCTTTTGGGATGCGAGGTTGGTGCCGTCAAGGTTCGCGTGCATCGCGCATTGAAAGAACTGCGCGAAATTTTCGTGAAGCTTTCAAGTGAGAGACTGCCATGCAATGTCAACAAGTCCGAGACCACTTTGCGGATTATGTAATCGACAGCCTTCAAGAGCCGCTTCGCTTACAGGTCACACAGCATCTGAATGTGTGCGAATCGTGCCGAACTGAAGCTGAGGAATTGAAGTCGCTTTGGACTAACCTCGGTTCGGTTCCGTCCGCTCAACCGGGCCCAGAGGCGCGCGCGCGCTTCGACGTGATGCTCGAAGCGTATAAACACGGTTTGAATAATGCGCCTTCACGAAGCTGGTGGCATCGCTTGAATCAGTGGATCGCGGTCTGGTGGCCGCGTCAGCCCGCATTGCAATTCGGCGCAGCTCTCGCATTTTTGCTTCTCGGAGTCTTGGCGGGCCATCGGTTTCAGTCTGGGCCCCCCTCGGTCCAACAACCCAGCAACGAAATCAACGAGCTTCGCGGCGAACTTGCACAGATGAGGCAAATGGTCACTCTCTCGCTCATGCAGCAACAATCCGCAAGTGAGCGGCTGAAAGGTGTGAGCTGGAGTTATCAAATGCAGAAGCCGGATCGCGAAGTCTTAACGGCGTTGCTCGACACATTGACCCACGATCCCAACGTCAATGTCCGTCTTGCAACCGTAGACGCGCTGCGACAGTTCGGCGATCAGCCCGTCGTTCGCCGCGGTGTGGTCGAAGCCATGACGCGCCAGGATTCACCGATGGTTCAAATCGCACTCATCGATCTTGCCGTGGATCTCCATCAAAAAGAATCGCTGGGAACGCTGCGCCAGTTGAGTCAAGACCAAAACGTGAATGAGACCGTTCGTGAACGTGCCCAAAAAGGCATTTCTGAACTGGAGTGATGCGATGAAAACGTTTTTTACGGTTCTAGTGATAATCGGCGTGGTGATGCTCGTGATGGGGGCCGAAGCACGCTATGACGTGCAAGACCACGAAATGATCAAGAGAATATTGGAATTTTCCTCGGGCAACGGAACGAAAGTCCTCGAGGTCGACAATGTTCAAGGCGCGATTCATGTCACTGGCTATAGCGGCCGAAATGTCGAAATGACGGTGAACAAGACTATCCGAGCGGAATCTCAAGACAAGCTTCAGAGAGCCAAGCAGGAGGTCAAACTCGACATCAACGATAAATCAGACACTATAAACATCTACGTGGATCAGCCGGGACATAATCGCTCGACCCGGACGTCGAGCCATTCGCACTGGTCGCATGATCGCGGCTATGAGGTCACATTTGATTTCGACCTTCAGGTTCCACGCGAGGCAACGGTTCACCTGTGGACCGTCAATAACGGCGACATCGTGGTTCGGAACCTTGCGGGCGATTTCGATGTCAGCAACGTCAACGGCGGTATCGAAATGCGGGAAATCTCAGGGTCCGGTGACGCGTACACCGTTAATGGGCCGGTGAAGGCGGTGAAGGTCGCATTCGCAAACAATCCGACGAAAGATTCGACTTTTCATTCCATAAACGGCGTCATCGAGGTCGCGTTTCAAAAGAACTTGTCGGCCAACTTGCGGTACAAGACGTTCAACGGTGGCGTTTATACCGACTTTCCGATTACAGCGTTGCCGCAGCCGCCGGGCACGGCTGAAAGACGCAATGGCAAGTTTGTCTACAGAAGTAATGGATTTTCTGGCGCGCGCGTGGGCAATGGCGGACCCGAGATGAGGTTTGATGGCTTCAACGGCAACATTCGGATTTTGGAAGCCAAGTAAATTTGTGAGGAATGTTATGAAGAAATGTTTGGTCATTGTGTTTGCGGCAGCCGTTTTGGTGGCCGCGCCGCTTTGCGCTCAAGACACGAATCCGGATCGAGTCACCGTTTCATGGAGCGATCCGTCAAGGCCGGGCCTGTTGAAGATCAATCTCCTTAATGGGGCCATCACTGTAAAAACGCATAGCGGTCCAGATGTCATCATCCAGTCCAAGGGAGGCACGAATAGACGGGATTCCGCTCCGGCAGAATCGGGCGGACTGCGGCGCATCGATCAGAACGCATCCGGGCTGAGAGTTGAAGAACAGAACAATGTGATGACCATCGGCAGTTCCGTTTTCAACCGCGGCGCGAACCTCGATATCGAGGTTCCTATGAAGACAAATCTCAATTTGCATACGGTAAACGGAGGCGACATCAATGTCGACGGCGTCGAAGGCGAAATTGAAGCCAACAACACGAACGGCAGCGTCTATTTGAATAATGTCGCAGGTTCCGTCGTGGCGCATGCACTAAACGGCAAGCTCATCGTCTCACTGCGGCAGGTCACCGCAAATAAGGCGATGTCGTTTACCTCCATGAACGGCACGGTTGACGTGACGTTCCCTGCGAATACTAAATCCAATCTGAAAATGCGCACGGACAACGGCGAGATTTACAGCGACTTCGACATTCAATTACGGCCCTCAGATACGAAGCCTACCGTCGAGGATACCCGGAGGCAAGGCGGCCGGTACCGCATTCAAATCGACAAGAGCATGTCCGGAGTGATTAACGGCGGCGGGCCTGAATTCGATCTCCGTAGCTTCAATGGCAATATTTATATTCGGAAAGGTAAATGAAAGCGCCGTATAGACGAGGAAAATCAGCTTGTTATGCCCGGTACGCAAGAGTTAAGATCGAGCGCAATTGCAAAGTTATGCGGGACGGTATGGTGCACCAGGATTGTAGTGACGTCATACCACCCGTCACATCAGTTGCAGTGACACTTTTAAGTTCTCAAAGGCAGGGCAAAGATGGGTACACCGGGACAGTCGACTCGATGGCTGCTGATCTCGCTGCTGTCGTTCGTGACGATATTCGCCGCGGTCCTCCTGCAGGCGACAAATGATCCGGCACTCGTCGTGGCGGCGAGAGATGGTGATTTCGA
>QHXA01000401.1 GCA_003222755.1 Acidobacteriota bacterium | reverse complement strand
ATCCCCGCCGGCGTTTCCAAACCAGACGCGCAGCGCAAGCGCGATAGCGCGCAGCCTCAACTTTGGATATTGCCGACTGGTGGCGGTCTGGCTTACGGCGATTTCACGCTCGATGATTCGACCCGCGCGTTCCTGCTTCAACATTTGCCGGAGTTGAAAGATCCGCTGACACGCGGTGCAGCGTGGGTGACCTTATGGGAGGAGGTGATGGATCGGCGCGTGCCGGCATCCAGCTTCATCGATCTGTCGATGCATGCCCTGCCACGAGAGGATACGGAACAGAATGTTCAACTCGTCTTGAGTTACGTCAGCGACGCGTTTTGGACATTTCTTTCCGAATCGCAACGCCGCGAGATTGCACCGCAGTTCGAGCAAATCCTCCGAAGTGGAATCGATCGGTCCAACTCATCGTCGATGAAGGCAACGTATTTCTCAGCGTTTCGATCGACAGTCACGACGCCGGAAGGCATTGCGTTTCTCGACCGCGTTTGGCGGAAACAAGATAAGATCCCGGGACTCATGTTAGCCGAACCCGACGAAGCTGCGATGGCGCTCGATCTGGCCGTGCGCTCCGTGCCGGCGGCTTCTGCAATTCTCGAAGAGCAGCGCGGCCGGTTCATGAATCCGGATCGCAAAGCGCGGTTCGAGTTCGTCATGCCGGCATTGTCGGACCGCCAGGAGACTCGCGATGCCTGGTTTGAAAATCTCAGGGATCTGAAAAACCGCCGGCGCGAGCCGTGGGTGCTCGAGGGCTTGCAGTATCTGCATCACCCGCTGCGAGCCGCGCAATCGGAAAAATACATCCGGCCTTCACTGGACTTGTTGGTTGAGATCCAACGTACCGGAGATATCTTCTTCCCGACCCGCTGGATGAACGCCACACTGGGCGGCCACAACACACGCTCGGCTGCTGATGTGGTGCGAACGTTCCTTAATGATCACAAGAACTACCCGATTCGCCTCCGCCGGATCATTCTTCAAGCCGCAGACGAACTGTTTCGGGCTGCGAGCTGACAACTGTGCGAGGGTTGGTGGAGAGATAGACGCTTCGCCACCGCGGAGCCGTGCGGCTTCGCGGTCCGATCGCCACTGCGCGCCTGTGATACATTTACACAGTTCCCGGAGTAGCTTATGCGCAAAATTCTATTCTGTTGTCTGGTTCTCCTCTCGGCCTGCAGCAAAACGTCTGCCGCAGCGACGATTCCCGCACCAACACTCGATGAACAGCACGCCGGCCCCAACTCCGACCGATTCGCCGTCTTTGCCGGCGGCTGCTTTTGGGGAATCGAAGCTGTATTCGAACACGTTAAAGGCGTGAAGAAAGTGACGTCAGGGTACTCCGGAGGAACATCGGCAACCGCACACTACGACATCGTCAGCACTGGAAAGACGGGTCACGCGGAATCCGTTCAAGTCGTGTATGATCCGTCACAAACCTCCTACGGACAGCTATTGCAGGTCTTCTTCGCGGTAGCGCACGATCCGACGCAGCTCAATCGGCAAGGTCCCGATCAGGGTCCGCAATATCGCTCGGCGATCTTCTTTGCGAGCACCGAACAGCAGCGGATCGTCCGGTCATATATTGATCAGCTGAATAAGGCGAAGATCTTTCGGAAACCCATCGCGACGGAAATCGCACAGCTGGACGTGTTCTATCCCGCAGAACCCTATCACCAGGATTATGCCGCTCATCATCCAACCGATCTCTACATCGTCATCAACGACGCGCCCAAGGTCGAGCGGCTGCGGCAGCAGTTCCCGCAACTGTATCGATAGACGTGAAGAGGTGAATATGAATCGCCGACTGTTTCTTTTCGCATCCGGAAGCTTGAGCTTGTCGCCCTTTGTTCCGCAGAATTCCGTCGCTGAAACCGACGCGGGCAAAGACGTCACGCGTACACTCGCGCGCCACATCGTATCCGCGAAGCCCAGCGATCTTCCTGCTCCTGTGCGGAAGGAAGCGGCTCGTACGCTCCTGAATTGGGTTGGCTGCTCCGTCGGCGGATCGCGTCACCAAACAGTGGGCATCGCCATCTCCGCGCTGGCGCCCTTTTCCGGACCCGCACAAGCCAGCATTCTTGGCAGAAAAGAGCGGCTCGATATTTTGCATGCCGCTTTGATCAACGGCATCAGCTCTCACGTTCTCGATTTCGATGACACGCATTCTCACAACATCATTCACCCCGCCGGTCCGGTCATCTCCGCTATTCTGGCGCTCAGCGAACATCGTCCGGTTTCCGGCAATGATTTCGTCAATGCGTTGGTTTTGGGCGTGGACGTAGAGTGCCGCATCGGCAACTCGGTTTATCCGAAGCACTATGATGCCGGATGGCACATCACCGGTACAGCCGGAGTCTTCGGCGCAGCCGCCGCATGCGGGAAATTGCTCGCACTGTCGGAGCTGCAGATGCTCTGGGCGCTGGGCCTCGCGGCCACTCAGCCCGTCGGACTACAAGAAATGTTCGGCTCGATGACCAAGAGCTTTCATCCCGGCCGCGCCGCACAGAATGGTTTGACGGCCGCGCTGCTCGCGTCGAAGAACTTCACCAGTTCCGAACAGAGCCTCGAAGCAAAGTACGGCTGGACGAATGTCGTGAGCACCGCTCACAATTACGACGACATCACGAAGAACCTTGGTGAATCGTTCGAGATTTCCAAAAACACGTACAAGCCATTTGCGTGCGGCGTCGTGATGCATCCCACAATTGACGGCTGCATTCAGCTTCGGACCGAAAACAAACTCACCGCCGATGAAATCGATCACGTCGAGCTGAGAGTACATCCGCTCGTGATACAGCTCACCAGCAAGAAATCGCCGCAGACCGGTCTTGAAGGAAAGTTCAGCATCTACCACGCCGCAAGCGTTGCGCTGGTGGAGGGCGGCGGCGGGATTGACCAATTCAGCGATCGCGCAGTCCGCGATCGCACGATTGCAGCGTTGCGTGACCGCGTCTCGACTGTGGTTGATTCTTCGCTGCATGAAGACCAGGTGCGAATCACGCTCACGACGAAAACCGGCCGGCGCCTTGAGAAATTCGTTGAGCACGCCGTCGGCAGCCTGGACCATCCAATGAGCGACAAAGACCTGGAAGCAAAATTCACCGGCTTGACCACCGGTATTCTTTCCACCGACCGCCAACGCAAACTGATGGATCTTTGCTGGACCGTCGACCGTTTGCCTGAAAGTAGCGCCATAGCAAAAGCGGCGAGCTTGTAAATGCTTCCTTCTGATTTAGCCTGCAACTCTCATCAATTGTGACTGGCACCGGCAACTGTAAATCGAGATGCGCTGCCAACTGTAAGATGGGATAATCGCTTTGAAGCTTGAGTCCGCGGAGGGTGGATCTTGGTAACGATCACATTTCCGAATCGCGAGATCGAAAGACGCGCGCTGGCGTTTCTTTTAGGACGTTTCTCAGGCCGAGTGCTCCGCTCGGGCGAGCACTTGGTGCCAGAGGCGGCGCTTGAGGCTCTCGCAGATCAAAACATACCGTTTACCGTAAAAGGGAAAGCGACGTATGAGCAGCAGCTGGCGGCGATTCGAGGTACTTCTACCCCTCCAGTTCAATGATGGCAGGGACGTACCGCCGGAGTGACTTGCTGAAGCTGTTCTCGAAATCGTCGGGTATTTTGGAGCTGCGAGTTATGAGACCCAGAAGGTTGAGGGGCACTGGCGACATGGCGGCGTTCTCTATCGCGATGACCTTGTCAAAATTGTCGTCGATGTAGCCGACACGTTCGAGAACCGGCAATGGTTGAGAGATTTTAAAGACCGATGGAAAAAGCGGCTCGAACAAGTGGAACTGTGGATGATCAGCTATCGAATCGAAGTGGAAGATTAGCCGATATCGCGCCGCTGATGTAATCGGCGCACGAAGGCCAGCCCGTAATCAAACCTAGTTGTTAAGGACTACAGCTTGGCAGCCGGAACACGCGGCTTCAACTCCTAGAACCAGCTCAGCACCACCTTCAACTCTTTTGTCGTTGCGGCTTCGTCGCTCCCTTTGATGACCAGGAAGCGCTTCCCATCGGGTGCGACGTCATAGGAGGGCGCTGTTGACGCAGACATATTCCCCTCCTCTGTGAGTTCGCCAAGGAGCGAACTTTTTCGCTTCTCAACGGCCCACTCTGACTTCCTCGACCTCGGGAGTTCTGAATTTCCCAAGTAATCCATGGACCATTCGCGGTGTGCTTATGAAATTGAGTTAACCCATTGGTTACAAGTACTAATGAACGTGATATGGGATACTGTACTTGCGAGGTAAGTCATGGAGAGAGTTGTTGTAACGGTGAAAGGACAAGTAGTCATTCCATCGAAGCTGCGTAGCAAGTACGGTATCGAAAAAGGGACGCAAGTGTTCGTCTTCGACCGTGATGGCGAAATCATAATCAAGCCGATCACCAAT
>QHXA01000400.1:410-4684 GCA_003222755.1 Acidobacteriota bacterium | reverse complement strand
TGCAATCGTTTCTTGTTGATTATAAAGGTTGCGACGAACGAGGCCTCTTGAATCGGCTCGCCACCATTCTAATATTGGCATTGAAGAATGGCAGCCCGCTCCTCTCAGCTCGAAGTGTTTGGATCGGGCCGGTCTGCGCGTACTGGAAGGAAATAGGAACCGAGCGTGTTTCTCGACGGGACGGAGGAGACTGCGATGCGGGTCCGCCCGCCGACATTCTTGCCTTAAAGCCTCCGCGCGCCCGGCCTGTGGCGACTTGCGGGTTTACATAAGAGCCCTACTGCGACAGTATCGGCTCGCGACATACTTGACGACCACCTTTGAATCGCTTATCCGCAGTGAACTCGGCGATTGTACCCTACGGATCGGTTAACGATGAGATCTCAACGAGGTGTAGACCCAGGCCCCCGAAACGGGTCCTCAGGGCACGCTCGGCCGGATGGCTTCGGGAAACGCCTCGGTGGGTTTTTCTGAATAGCGTTTCACGTTGAGCGTGAGTTTGGCGCCTGCGCCGGGCGCCAGTTTAAGGGTGAAACTCGGACTATTGATGGAGATTGTCTCGCCGTTTATTTGAGCGGATGCGATCCGATGCTCGCGGTAAGCGCCTCCCTGAATAACAATCGAACGCGACGTCGTCTTGTTCAGATTCACAAGTGTCACGACTGTACGCGAGTCCGTCATCTCGGAGACGAGCGCCGCGACATCTTCGGGTAAACCCGCACGTTTGCGTAGCGGATCGAAGTAACGGAGGCGGGCGTTCAGCAAACCGCCGTCGCGGCCTGGCGGCAATCCACCAAGCGTCAATCGGATCAGCGCGTCGACGGCGACAGGATTGTAGTCCATCATGTTATCGGCGAGACGTTGCGAGGCCGTGGTCGAATCGCTCCGTACTTGATTGAGATGCGTCTGAATACTTTGGAGATCCTTCTGCAGTGCAGTCTCCGGGTAGCTTGGGTTCTGTCCCTTGAGATAAGCAACCCATGGATCCTTACCGATGCGTTCCATGTCGGAAGGCTTCACTGACCAATACCAGACTTCAAGCGCTCCGACATTCCATGGCTGCGCCTGCCATCCGTACCAGCCATCGGAACCATACATTGTCGGATATTGCAGCCGCCCATTGACGGTAGTCGCGTGAGCGTTGACGGCATTGATCATGTTGCGCCACCCATCCACATATTTCTGGTCGCCTGTAACGAACAACGCGTTGTTGAAACCGACGAGGGCGCGTGGAATCCGATTTCGATTTTCGCGGCGCCCGGTAACCGGATTTATCGGACTGAAACCCCAACCGTAGGCATTCCCCCACCATTTACCTTGGGGGCCGCCGATTTTCCCATCGAGATCGACAAAGCTTGGGATGATCCCGTTGTTACGTTTCATACGGTCGAGCCACGCATCCATGTAATCGACAATCCACTTCTTGTATTTCGCTTCGCCCGTGACCAAATAGGCGTCCAGAGGCAACGTTGTTGCCACGAGATTCAGAAAAGAATCGCCGATGACGTCGCCGTATTCCGCGTAGTGCGCGAGCATTTCATCGAAGCTGCGCTCGCTGTGTCCAAGCGAGAAATTTTGAATGTCGAAGGGATCTCCAACCCAGTCGATCGCGGTTGCCGTTCGCAGCATCGGACCACGGCTGCCGTTGATCAAGCTGCGAATGAGCTTGTGTTCCGGATCGTAGTTTCGCGCCTCTGGGTCTTCGGCCATATAGAAACCGGCGAAACGCCGCACCCGCTCGCGATATTTCGGATCGTCCGGCACCGAAAGGCCCATGCGGTTGAAGACACGCAAGCCTTCGCCGTGGTGCATCCAGTCGGATTGCGCGCTGAACTCCTTGTAATACATTCCGCCGAGACCTGCCGGAACCTGAGTGGTCTTCGCGTCGGTGTATTGGTGGAGCATTCCTTCGAGGCCCTTGAGATAAAGGCGCAGAATTTCGTCGCTTCCTCCAAGCGAGTGAAATTCGGGCCAACCGGCAAAGTTTTCGAAAGCATCGTCCGGTCCGTCGTCGGCTCCCCAGCGCAGGACGCACTGCACGTAACCGCGATCGTCGTAATACTTGTGGTAGAACTCCTCCATCGCCGGCGCGGCCGCTTCGAGTACGCGCCGTTCGAGGATAGCCCAGGCCGGCGCTTCCATTTTAGCGTCCACTGTAATGATGGTGGCTTCAGGCTTTGGCTTTGTAATAGCCAACGAGGCGACAAGTACCGCCACGCCAAACGCAAATACAGCGTTCATTTTCATGGATTACCACTCCAAACGAATTGCCGTGCGGAACGATCGCGCGCCCGACTGATCCAGATCGCTGCTGTCTTTCACACCGCTGATCACGCCGGCCGTTGCGGCATTCGAAATTGTAACTGACGGATTGCCATAGCTGGGATGATTGAAGACGTTTGTCGCGGTCAGCTCGAGACGCAAGCGCGTTTGCTCGCGCAAACGGATCCGTTTCGACAGACCTGCATCAAACACCGCATTTCCCGGACCGACGATCATACCCTTTCCTGAGGTTCCGAAACGACCCGGTTGCGGTGGAGCAAATGCCGTAGGATCGAACCACCGGCTGACCGTGCGCTGATCGGACGGCAGGTTAGGATCACGCAGAATATCCGGCCGCAACGTGACTGTTGCCGGAGTCCGGTTCGAGGTGAACGCTGTGCCCGTGGGATCCGGGCCGCTCCATTGCGGCGTCAAAAACTGACCGGAGTAATAGCTGAAGATCCACGCCGACTCCCAATCACCGACAATCGCATTCAACCCTCGACCGGCGCTTCCCAGAAACTTCTTACCTTCTCCAAACGGCAATTGAAAAACTGTATTGGTCGTGACCCGATGCCTCGGCGTGTCGAGCGAATTCCCGCGCTCGCGGAGACGGTCGTACGCGTTTTCGGGAGATTCGAACAGAAAGCCGTTCAGGTCTTCAATATCTTTCGCCCAGGTCCACGAAGCCTGATACGAAATCCCCTTCAGGAGTCGTCGCTCGGCTTCGATCGTCATTGCGTGATATTGATGGCCCGCTCCGTTCGTACGCAAATTGATAGCCGGATAATTTGGAAACAACCTCGGCTTGTCGACATACAGTTGAGTACTTGCGACCGGCTGGTTCACGTTGATCGTATAGTCACCTTGCCGTGTATTCGTACCGATGTACGAAATGCGGAATCCCGTGTTCCAGTGTTGATGCTCGACCGTAAGGTTGTACTGCATCGAATAAGGGATCTTGAGATCTTTGCTGACAGCGTTTTGAATTGAGACCGTTGTTGGTCCGCCTACCCCGGCCGCCGGAAAAACTCGCGGAAGGATCACAGTCGGGTTCGGCGATGGATTCGTATAACTCGGTTCATTGACAACGAACGGCACGCCTCCCGAATTAGCCGACCGCGTCACGATATCGTAAAAGATGCCAAATGCGCCACGGACGACAGTGGTGTTATCCCAAGGCCGGTACGCAAAACCGAGCCGTGGCGCGAAATTGTTCTTGTCGGCCTTGATAAGCGTGCCGCCGGGATATCCCGCGACGCTCGCTTCGACGACATCGACATAGCCCCGCGGCACTAAAGGGCTCACGCTCTTGATTGCGCCGTTGGGGACGACGATTTTGCCCGTGCTCAAATCAAACGCCGACAAATACCCTTTGGCGTCGGTCCAATTCGGATGCAGTTCATATCGCATGCCCAGGTTCAGCGTGAGCCGCGACGAGATCTTGTAATCGTCCGTGACGAAAAAATCGTAACCCCAGCGGAGCCGGTCAGTATCGACAGCAGGGTTCGCGCGTGTCACGGTCGACGGAAGCCCCAGCAGAAAATCCGCATAAGGATGTCCAGTGTACCGGTTCGAAAAGCTCAGACTCCCGAACAAGGCATTGTTCTGCTGCAAATCCGATGATTCGTACCGGCCAATCTGAAACCCTCCTTTGATGGAGTGGCGGCCGCGATAGTAATTGAGATGTTCCTGCCACTGTTGCACGAGATTCTTGAATCCGGGATTCCGCACTGCGGTCTGCGTGATGGTTGTGACGCCAAGCCCCGAGAAACTGATGTTGGGTACGCCGAAAGTATCCGGAAGGCTATCGGATAGTCCGACCAATCCAAGTGAATTCGAAACATCGAGACCTTTCAAGGGGCCGTGCCGCGGATCGTTGCTGAATGCGAGTCCGTAACGAGACTCGCTCACGAGATGCGGAGTGATGGTGTATGTCATCGAAAGCGTTGCGGCGCGAGTATTGCGGAAGCGATCGAGTTGCCCGATGGTCGGCAGGTTTGCCTCGTAAG
>QHXA01000400.1:0-395 GCA_003222755.1 Acidobacteriota bacterium | reverse complement strand
TTGTTCCATGTCCAGCGTCCGAAGAGGGTTGCCCGATCCGTAAAGCGATGGTCGATACGAGTCGTCCAGTACGTGTTTGGATCGAATGGCCGGCTGAGCTGTGCACGATAGTTGTTTGCCGTTAGAGAAGTAGCGCCGGCTTGCTGATTCGGCAAAGGCCAGAAGCGATCTTGAATCTTCTTCGCGACGGAATTGATTCGGTCTGCAGGAATACAATTGTCCGCAAATGTCTGATTGTTGTTGAAGGGATCGCGGATCGTTATGCCGGGGAAGCAGCCATTGCGCCAGATCTCCAACGGTACGGTCGGATTGACAAGGTCGAGAACATTACTGCCGCGAGATGTTTCAAATGAGTAAAAGAAAAACGTTTTATTGTGCCCATTGTAGATTCCCGG
>QHXA01000430.1 GCA_003222755.1 Acidobacteriota bacterium | reverse complement strand
TATTTTTTGCGGCCGGTCCAATTCAAAACGATCGTGATCGGCGATGATGACGCATCTTCCGTGAGACTGTGGATCAGAAATCGCTGCCCATCGCGTGACGCCTCGTACTCGGATCTCGGACGCAACGCGACAAGAGGTCTTGAATCCTAATTGGGTGATTTAGACGTCGACCCCGAATTACCAAACGGCGTGATAGTGTGCGCTCGATGAATGAGTCGAATGATCCGCTGTTCCTTTGCCCATATTGCAGGAGACCACTCGCGGTTCGGCCGCCATGTTCGTGTGGGTTCGTCCTCCGAGAGGACGATGGAATCATCGATCTCATGACAGAAGAAGAATCGGCTGAAGTTCAATCGTTTGTTGAGGCCTACGAGAAGGTCCGCAGCGACGAACGATGGGGCGCCGACGATCTGGATCTTCCCTTTCATCCGTTGCGCCATCGTGATGTTTGGAACGTCCGCCGGCGCACGTTCCGGGCGTTCGAACGCCTCGCAACGAAAGTGAAACCCGGCCTCGCCCTGGACATCGGGGCGGGAAACTGTTGGATGACGCGTTACCTCGACCGCTGGGGATTTGACGCGATTGCGGTCGATATCAACACAAGCAGAGTGGATGGTCTTCGGGCCGGACAGAAATTCATCGACGAAGGTGCGCGATTCCTGCGCGTCCGAAGCGGAATCGAACCATTGCCGTTTGCGCCGGAACGAATTAGACTACTCGCCTCGAACGCATCTTTTCACTACGCGAATGACTTCCGCGCCGCTCTTTCGGAATTTGAAAGGGTGCTCACCCCCGGTGGAATGATCGTGATAGTCGATACGCCTTTTTATGAACATGCCGCGGATGGCGAACGTATGATTGCCGAGCGCGTCGCGCATTTTCGGCAGAAGTACGGAATCCCCGAGGCGTTGGCGTGTCGTGCGCGGTACCTGACTTTCACGGGTTTTGCGGCTATGATGCGAGGGTTCAATCTCAGCTGGCGCCTGCAACCGGTCTGGCCGGGAGTCAGGCGAAAGTACGAGGAAATTCGCGGAGCGATTGCCCGGCGGCGCGTCGCGCAGTTTCCGATGGTGGTGATCGAAAAGTGAAGGATAAAAGAGTTCTCCTGTTTTTTCCGTCCTATCGCAGCATCGAAGCGGCTCCGCCACTGGCGTTGCTCGCCCTCGCTCCCATCGCCGAACAGCGCGGCCTCACTGTTGATATCATCGACTCCACTATCGAGCCACGATTCCGTGAGCGCATTATCGACCAACTCGATGACGCGGTCTGCGTCGGTATTTCTATTGTTACCGGACCGATGATCGTTGAGGCGATCGAAGTTGCGCGTGCAGTCAAAGCTGCACGTCCGGATGTTCCGGTCGTGTTGGGTGGATGGCACCCATCGACGCTGGCCGAGCAGAGCTTGAGCGCACCTTACATCGATGTAGTTGTCCGTGGGCAGGGCGAACTCACCTTCGGCGAAATCCTTGATAAGCTCCTCGCTGGCGCTACGCTGGATGGAGTGCAGGGCTGCTCGTACCGAAACGCGGAAGGCCGAATCGTTCACAATCCGCCGAGGCGAACGGTCAACATCTCCGAACTTCCGGCAAAGGCGTATCACTTGGTCGACCTCGAGCCCTATGCCGCGCTATCCCGCCGCCGTTGGGTCTACTACACATCAAGCCACGGCTGTCCCTATGATTGCTCGTTCTGTTCAAATGCCAGCCTGTACGGGCGCGCCTGGAATGCGCTGCCGGCGGATCGTGTGGTGGCCGAAGCCGTGGAATTGGTGCGGCGCTTCCGGTTGGACCTGCTCGACATTGTAGATGACAACTTCCTCGTGGACCGCCAACGCGGAGTCGACATCGCACAGGGTTTTATACGCTCTGGCTTGAAATTCGATTGGTGCATCCAAACGACAGCGAACTTTCTGCTGCGATCGAGCGATGCGGACGTTCGGCTGATGCGGCAGAGCGGTCTTTCGCGCGTGTTCATCGGGGCAGAATCCGGCTCTGACGATGTCTTGCGCTCCGTAAACAAGGTTCGATTCCAGGGCACGAGCGTTCTGTATCAAGTTGCGGAGAAATGCCACGACGCCGACATCCGATGCACGTTTTCGCTTATCTTCGCGCTTCCTGGCGAAACAGACGCCGATCAGCGTCAGACGCTCGCCATGATCCGCGATATCAAAGGCCGATTCCCGAACACCGAATTTCACAGCAACATCTACACTCCATATCCCGGGGCGCCAAATTTCAAGCGCGCTTTGGAAATGGGACTCCGCGAGCCGCAGTCGCTGGAAGAGTGGGCAGAGTTCTACCCGAAATTCCAGCGGCTCCCCTGGGTTGACGAAAAGCGTCATCAACGCATTCAGCGGATGCGCGACTACATTCGAATCGCATACGGCATGGAGGCAGTTCGCCGCCGATCCCGCCTGCGTAACGCCGCCAACCACCTGCTGGCGCCGATCGCGCGCGCGCGACTTGACGCGCACACTTACGGTCTTCCAGTGGAACTCTGGGCGTTGAAGGGCCTAAGCCGTGTGAAGAACGCGTTGGGTTTTCAGAACGTTCGAACCCACATCGTGCAGTCATGATAGTTCTCGTCAATCCCAGAAGCGCGAAATGGAAACACCGCGTTCCGATGTCGATCCTCTCGCTGGCCGCGCTTCTGGAGAGCCAATATTCCTACGAAATCGTCGATGGGAATTTCGAAGCCGATCTCCAAACGACCTTGATACGAACGCTTCGCGACACGAACGCAAAATATTTGGGTGTCACGGTCATGCCTGGGCCGCAGCTCATGCAAGCGATTCCCATTACGCAGCGTTTGAAGGAGCTGTTCCCGCACCTGACGATTGTTTGGGGCGGCTATTTTCCTTCCTTGCATGCGAAGGTCGTGCTGCAATCCGGTTTCGTAGACTTCGTCATTCGAGGTCAGGGCGAACTTTCGTTTCGCGAATTGATCGATGCGATGGAAGCGGGAGCATCGATCGATCACATTCCCAGCTTGTCGTTTGTTCGCAATGGCGAGGTAATCCATAACCCAAAGCGGCCGGTCACGGACCCGAATACTTTGCCTCCGATGCCATACCATCGCGTCGATATGAAGCGATACATCGGCAAGACGTATCTCGGGACAAGGACCATGACCTCTCACTCCAGCTTCGGATGCCCTTTCTTGTGCGGCTTCTGCGCCGTTGCGGCGATTTACAAAAGCCGATGGGTCGGCAAGAAAGCATCAAGCGTCGTCGATGAGATCCTCTGGTTCAAAAATCAACATGGAGTGAACGCCGTCGAGTTCGTCGACAATAATTTTTTCGTCGCGGAAAAGAGGACTGTCGAAATTGCCGCTGGGCTCCGCGGTCAAGGAATCGCCTGGTGGGCAGAGGCCCGGCCCGACACGCTCATGCTTTACTCCGATGCTACCTGGCGTGCGATGCGCGAATCGGGTTGTAAGATGATTTTCTTTGGCGCCGAAACCAGCTCCCAAGATACGTTGGAATTGATGAACAAAGGCGGCAAGCAAACTCCTGACATGGTTCTGGAGCTTGCTGCGCGCGCGAAAGAGTTCGACATCATTCCGGAGTTCTCATTTGTCCTCGGCACGCCATCCGATGATGTCGACGGTCAGATCGAACGCGATATTCGCTACATCCGGCGGATCAAAGAAATTAATCCCCGTAGCGAGATCGTCATCTACGTTTTTTCACCAGTGTTTTTTGATGACGCGGATCTGCTGCAGAAGTCGCAGCAGTTTGGGTTTGGATTTCCTAACCATCTACTCCAGTGGCTCGAGCCGCAATGGACTTCGTTCGACTTGCGAAAACAGCCTCTGACGCCGTGGCTGCAGCCGCACCATCGGGAGCAGATACTCAATTTCGAGCGTGTACTCAACGCGCGTTTTCCAACAGTTTCCGACATCAAGCTAAAGCGCTGGCAAACAGCAATTCTAAAGACGCTCGGCGCATGGCGATACAAGCTCGGCTTCTACATCGCACCGTGGGAAATCCGATTCGTCGCGAATCGGCTGTTCCGATACCGGCAGCCGGAAATCGAAGGCCTTTAAGTTGAACGTCCTTGTCGATTGGGCAAAGCTCGAGATTCAACAACGGCTTCATCGGATCCACGTTCTTCCCATCGTTATTTTGTACCTCAATAACATCTGCGACAGCCGTTGCGTGACCTGTTCCATTTGGAAAAACAATGACGCGCTGAAGGCTGCCGCCGAACGGCAGATGCCGGATGAACTGCTTGAAGAGCTCTACGAAAATCTGCGCCAATGGCATCCCCGCCAGATTCTCCTTTCGGGCGGAGAACCAGCACTACACCCGCGGTTCCCGGAGGCTACGCGGAAATTTGCGAATCTGCCTTCGGCCGTTTGCGTCATTACTAACGGACTGTTGCTGAATTCATACGATGCCGCAGACCTGAAAAACGTTTCTGAATTCTATATCTCTTTCGACGCTCCGGATCGTGAGAGCTACAAAAACATACGCGGAGTCGACGGATTTGAAAGACTGCTCCGTAGTGTGGCCAAACTGCAATCACTCCTTCCACGTCCGAAGATTGTCGCACGCTGCACGCTTCAGCACAGAAACGTTGGATGCCTTCCGGAGTTGGTA
>QHXA01000429.1:7144-9342 GCA_003222755.1 Acidobacteriota bacterium | reverse complement strand
CATCAGGGACATTAGGCGCGGTGGCCGTCGCACTGGCTGTTAATCCGTCTGGGGAACCATAGACGACATTCACGGCACCCGCATCAACGATGGTGCCGATATCCTCGTCGGGGACGCCAATTGCCAAGTCGGCGAAACCATCCCCATTGAAATCTCCTTTTGCAATCCCGCTGCTGCTGCCCGTAAGGTGGCAGCGTTTATCAATCCCAATCGCCTGCCCGGGCGGGTCCGGCAATTGATCGCAATGATCATCTTCCCGCTCACTTGCGCGGGCATTATGGTCTTGTTCCTGAGCAGCAGTCGCATAGTGCGGCAAAGCCCCGGCGGCGAGAAGCAGTATCAGGAGCAGAGACAGCGAATAATAAACCCCGGAATGTTTTTTCACGGCGACTCCTTCGACCTAAGGTGGGATCCCCCAACAAGACGGTCATCCTAAACCATCGTGCTAGGGCCGTCAATCGTTCTCGCCGGGCTGCCGCGTTCGACTTGGTTTTCCGGCGCGTCGTATTCTGCGCGCACCTCTTCTCGACAATTCGAAAAATGACCGACGCATCGATTCGCGCGCAGCGATTTGCTACTCGGCAGTTGAGAAGAGGGCGCCTAATGGACATAAACCACATTCAAATCCAGTCGAGGGGTGTATGAGAAAACATTTTGTCGCAGCGGGAGTATTCGTGCGTCTGCTTGGCCTCACTCACGCCTTCGAACAATCCAGCAACGCGACATTGGCGGGACCGTCACCGATAGCTCCGGAGCATTCATCCATGGAGTGAAGTTGCTGCATCAAGTCATGTGGAGAAGAACGTCGATTGTAAGAAAAACAAGGAGTGTTGCGGAAGCGGAGCGAGGCCCAAAGATGGAGTTTCAGGGCCAGGAGTTGCTACGAACGGCGCGATTCAGGGTTGCCGGAGCGGCGGGGATAGGTTGAGCGGGGTCGAGTGCACCGCGAGTTCCTCAACTGATGATGACTCGGGACGCGCCGCTGCAAATTCCAAACCCGGACTGGATGGACGAATCGAAGGTGCGGACCGCACTGAAGGACAGCAGCAAGAACCGGCTATTCGGGCATTGAGCGAATCAAGTATGTAGTCGCGCGGCTTCAGCCCGCGTTCGTCTCCGGCTCGAACGCGGGCTGAAGCCGCGCGACTACATACTAAAAAATAAATTTCATCGCGAACTGGATGACACGATAGTCGCCGGCTTGCAATCCGTTGTTGCCGCTAATGTCGCTGGTGATTTGCCCGAAGTTTGGAGAATTGAGAGTCACGGAGCGGCCAATATTGCCCACACCTCCTGCACCCGGAGTGGCGAGATTCACATGGTTGGGAAGGTTGAACGCTTCCGCGCGGATCTGAATCGATTGGCGTTCGTGAATCGCAAAGGTTCTCGACAGGGCCATATTGAGTTGAACGGTATGCGGCCCCTTCAAGCTGTTATAGGCCAGGTTGCCGTATGTACCCGGATCCGCAGGAGCGAAGGCGGATGCATTGATCCACTTATTAGCGGTTTTCTTGCTCGGATATATCCCGTTAGGATCGACCAAATTAGGCGTTTGGTTTCCCACCGTCGTCAGTGCCCGGTCCGTGCCCGCAAAAACGGCGAACAACTGCGCGGACGCGATCGACAGGATCGGGGCCGCCTGCCAATTGCTTGCTAGAATCCGAAGCGCGGTATTTGAAAATTTCGGCGTGGTCGCCACCATACTCATGCCAAACAGTTGACGGCGATCGATGCCGAGACAGTTGCCGCGGAATTGTCTGCGGTTGTCGGCAATGGAGACGCCGCCGGCAGTCGGATTGTCGGCATAAACATCGCTGATGCAGTGCGACCAGGTGTAATTCGCCTGCCCTGAAAGGCCGCCGCTAATCCGCTTCTGCACCGAAAGATTCAGAGCCTCATAGCTGGCTGTGGCTCCGTCGTCTATTTGCCCGATCCCCGCGTAGTATTTCCCTTGGTCCGGATTGATCAGATTCAAGAGGCGCCGGGTTTGCTGATTGGCAGTTGTGGAGCATTGTCCGCCCGAGCCTGTAATGACGACTCCGTTCGGCATCGTGCACGTGTTGCTTCCGTTGAAGAAATACTGAGCCGGGTTGATGTTCTCCGTGGTGATCATGTGGATCGTGTTGTTGCCCACGTAATTCGCGGTTACCAACCAGTTCTGCCCAATTTGTCTTTGAATGTTCAAATTCCACTGGTTC
>QHXA01000429.1:4499-7108 GCA_003222755.1 Acidobacteriota bacterium | reverse complement strand
GCCATTGAGTGGAAATGGGATGTTGTGGTCGTATACGCCAACGCCCTGAAGACGCGAGAGTATGGGCATCGGATTTCCGCCCGCGTAGGTGGCCCATGGATCGGTGAGATTCGCACCGGCGTTGCTTACCGTGTTTCCAAATGGCGCAGAGAAGTACATCTGAGTTCCAGCGAGCATCATCGCGCGGTCTCCGTACATTCCGTACGCCGCGCGGATGGTCATGCGGCCCTTGCCTTCGGGATCCCAAGCGACTCCGAACCGCGGATAGAACTTCGCCCACCGCGGCCCATTGAAATATTTTCCACTGGTATATTGCGGATCGCCTGGGAAAACCAAACCCGCTGGGGCATTGACAAATACTTTACTGTGGACGTTCTGTTTGAACAGTTCCAGATCGAAGTGCTCGTTTTCGCCGCGATTATTGTAGGGCGACAGGTACGGCTCCCATCGCACCCCATAGTTCAACGTCAATCGCGGATGAATCTTCCAACTGTCTTGCACGTACAGCGAATCGTAGAACTGCCGCGTGTAGAACCCGTAAATTGTGCCCTGGTTGAACGTCACGGGACGTCCCATCAGAAAATCGCCGAGGAGGAGTCCCGTGGTCGATCCGTCAAAAGTCGCTGTGCCCACGGCATTCACACCGGACCAATAGTTCAGCCGTTGCTGAAAAATTGCTCCGCCGATCCCGAACTGATGCGATCCCTTGATCCAGCTGATATCGTCGAGGACGGAAGGCATTGGTCCATTATGCTGCGCCCCTGGCGACGCCGCCCCGCCGCCGAGCGTGAATGCGCCCGTCGCTGTAATGGCGATAACTTTCCCCGCCAGCGCAGTCACATTCGCTCCAAGGTCGGCCCAATTCTTGTAATTGTCATTTAGCTTCACAATATTCGTCCGATTGGCGGCGAGACGCAGCGAGTTGACGATGTTGCTGCCGATCAGATACGTATGTCCGATGTTGACGCCATAATCGAAGTCCTGGTAGCCATACGTATTGATCGAAAGCGGATTGGTTCCATCGTACGTTGAGCCCGTATTCAATCTTCCCAGCATGAAGCGTCCGAAAATGGACTGCTTCGAACTGATGTTGTAATCGAGCTTCGACACGACCTGATCCTCATCCTGATTGGCAACCAGCCCATAAAGTGTCCGGCCGCAGGGATCGTTCGATACGGGAAATGTCTTCGTGACATTCACTGCCACCGGGTTCAGCGCACTCGGCGCGATCTTGTTGTCCACGAATCCGAGACTCGCCGGCAACGTTTTCTGGACGCCATTGTTACAAGCCGGCGAGGCCAGCGCGGTGAAATCTCCGGCGAGGGCGGCGGGAGTGGGAATGAAGGCGGTGTTCTGGATGCCATCGGATCGCAGCGATGTGCGCTGATACCCACCGAAGAAGAACAGCCTGTCCTTCTTGATCGGGCCGCCGATGACGCCTCCAAACTGATTGCGCTTCAATGTGTCGCGCTGTTTGGCGAACGCGTCGCGCGCATTCAGCTTACCGTTCCGCACGAACTCAAACAGATCGCCGTGAAACTCGTTGCTGCCCGATCGGGTTACCGCATTGACCGTCGCCGTCGCGTGGAACCCATACTGCGCCTGCATCGCGCTCGTCTCCACCTTGAATTCCTGGAGAGCGTCCGGGAACGGTAACGGCATGCTCAGACTGTTATAGGGATCCTGCCAAATCGAGCCATCCAACAGGTAGGACACGCCGTCGCCATTACCGCCTGCCACCGAGACCACCACCGTTGGGTAATTCCGTATCGAATTCATCGAGCCGATTCCGGGAGTGAGCGCCATGCCCGCCAGGAAGATCAGTTCGTGAGGATCGCGCCCATTGAGCGGCAACTCCGCGATTTGTTGGTTGGTGACGACCTGACCGATGGCCGTTCTCTGCGTCTCCACCAGCGCGGCGTTCGCTTGAACTTCTACCTGTTCGGAAACTTGGCCGACCTGAAGGACGACGTTGATGATCGGACTGGCGTCGACTTGAAGAACAATTCCGCTCTGCAGGTATGTCTTGAAGCCGGGCAGAGCCGCCTCGAGCATGTACGGTCCGAGCGGCAAACTCGCCAGGACGTAGTTGCCGGTTTCATTCGAAACCGTCGATCTCTTTGCACCGGTCGCCGTTTGAGTCACGGTGATCTCGACGCCCGGCAGAACGGCGCCACTTGCATCCTTCACGGTGCCGCTAATTTGAGCAGTAGTCGCTTGCGCCCAGGCCATAGTGCCCGCCAACGCAAAAGCAAGAAAGCCTGACAATAGGCATGTACCAATGCGGTTCACAGCCACCTCCCTTTTTCAAAAACGAAGCAGACTTGCCTTCGCCAAATGTTCACTTGCAATACTGCGCGTCACAATAGCAGGCCCTTCGCTAGGCGGTCAAGCTTGCCGAAAGCGCTGAACGCGCTTTAGCCGTACCGATCGGACAGGAACAGAAGGCTTGCTGGATGAGGTCCGCAAGACAGTCTGGTCGATCAATCCGAACCTGCCGGCTCAGATCCGCACTTTGGGCGATGTTTACGATCAGTCGATGGCGCGCACGTCGTCTACTCTTGTAGGGACGAAATGTTGATTGCCGCGGCGGTTGGCTAAAAATGTTT
>QHXA01000429.1:0-4380 GCA_003222755.1 Acidobacteriota bacterium | reverse complement strand
CCTGAGCGTTATACGTGTAGCATCTTTTCCAAGACAAAATGGAGGCGGCATGAGGAAATCTCTATTCGCAACGGGTTTGTCGGCCTTACTCGCAACGTGCATCTTTGCTCAAACAACGAATGCGATCCTAGGCGGAACCGTGTCCGATTCGAGCGGTGCTCTGATTCCTGGCGTAACCATCACCGCGACGAATACAGGAACTGGAATCGTCAATACGGTCGTCAGCAACGAATCCGGCGCGTACAACTTTGCCGCTCTCCAGACCGGAACCTACAAAGTGAGTGCCGAACTGCCCGGCTTTCAAACTCAGATCTACCCGGACGTGACACTAGGTGTAAGCCAGCAGGTTCGCTTGAATTTCACGCTTCAAGTCGGGACGATATCGCAGGCCCTGGAAGTCACAGTTGCGGCCGACACACTTCTGGCAACGTCCTCTGCTTCAGTTGGCAGTGTGCTTCCCGAATACAAGGTGCGCGATCTGCCGTTGGCATTCGGTAACGTGATCGACCTCATCAACACAACACCGGGCGCTGCGATGAGCAATGGTTATCAGGGCAACTTCGCCGGGTCACGGATTAGTCAGACGAACGCGACGCGAGACGGCGTGGTCGTGGTTGATGGAAGGTACGAAGACGGCGCCTATTCCGTCACGTTCGAGAGCCCAGACCTCATCGAGGAAGTGCGCGTCATCGTGGCGCCTTCGGATGCGGAAACATCTCGCGGGTCCGGTCAGGTTCAAATGGTAACGCGGTCTGGCACCAACCAATTCAGAGGTAGTGTCTACTGGACAAGCCATAACTCGGCGCTCGACGCCAATAGCTGGTTCAACAACTTCAAGGGCAACCCCAAAAATTACGACAATCGGAACGAATATGGAGTGCGTTTTGGCGGACCGATCATTAAGAACAAGACGTTCTTCTTTGCGTTCTTTGAAGGCCAGCGCGACCTCAAGCGGGAAGCGTTCACAGGCAACACGCTAACGGCGACAGCGAAACAGGGGATCTTTCGCTTCTTCCCGGGAGTGCAAAACGGAAACGCAAGTTCCACCAACCCCGCTGTCGATTTCAACGGAAACGCGGTGGCGCCCCGCGGCGCGACCGGACCGCTGCAATCCATCAGCGTGTTCGGCCGGGATCCACTGCGGCCGACATTTGATAACAGCGCATACATGAAGGAAACGCTCGCCAGGATGCCGGCTGCGAACGATTTCACGCTAGGCGACGGCCTCAACACTGCAGGTGTTCGGTTCATCCGGCGTGTCGAAGGTTTGGACTTGACCAACGGGAATGGATACGACGTCAATCGCGATCAGTACAATCTTCGGATCGACCACAACTTCAACGCGAAAAACAAAATCACCCTCGTGGGCAGCAATGAAAAAACCTGGGGCAATGCAGACCAGGGTGGACGGCGCAGTTGGCCGACCGCCTACGATGGCTTAGCGATCAGGCGTCCATCTGTCTATTCCATATCGTTCGTCTCAACGCTGTCTGCGTCCATGGTGAACGAAGTGATTGCCGGACGACGTTTGTCACATAACTACCAATGGCCTTCTGCGGACCGGCCGGGAGATTATGGAAAACAGCTTTTCCAGTACGTACCCGTCGTCAATGGAATCCCCATCCGGCCCGTTCCCATCGAATGGACATCCTTTATTATTCACGGCGGGTACGGCGTCTGGCGTGAGTCCTATAGTCCCATCAAACAAATCGGCGACAACCTCAGCTGGACCCATGGCAAGCATGCGTTTAAAGGCGGTGGAGAATGGCGCTTCACGGAATCGAGTGCGTACACGGACCCCGATGTGAATCCGCGGGTTATGATCGGCGCCGGCGGAGATGCGGTCACTGGACTCGACAGCACATCCGTTCCCGGTATCGGCGCCAATCAGGCTGCCGCCCAGAATCTGCTGCTCGACCTCTCCGGTTCGATCGGAACCGTCTTCCAGTTCTTTGGTTTGAAGAACGCTAAGGATCCGACGTTCTACGGTTATCCGGACGTCACGTATCATCGTCGAATCTGGTACCAGACCGAGTTCAGCGGTTACCTGAAAGATACCTGGAAGCTGCGTCCGAATTTCACGGTCAACTACGGAGCGCATTGGGAATATTTCGGCTCACCGTACGAAAAGGATGGGCTTGCGGCCGTCCCTGTTTCCGGAAAAGCGGTTGGAGGATATCAGGCGCTGTGTGGAGTCACGTGCACTGGTTCATTGACCAGCGTACAGTTTGTCGGCAAGAACTCTCCGAACCCGGGCGTATTAACGAATAAGAATGATTGGAACAACTGGGCTCCCGCAGTTGGGTTCAGCTGGAATCTGCCATGGTTCGGCAAGGACAAGACCGTCCTTCGGGCGGGATACGGCATAAGTTATTCCGGCGCTCTTCGCAATTTCATTACTGTGGATCAAATCATCGGCCTTCTCCCCGGTGCGACGCTTGGGCAGGGTGCCCAAGGCGCCTCGTTGCAACCACCTTCTTACACGTCGCTCTCGACCGTCGGGCGGTACCTGCCGCTACCTCGAGCTTTGATTGGCCTTCCCGAAAAAGCGCCGGCTCCGATTCCGGTGACGGATCGCTCACTCACGGCTCAGGCCTATGACTACGTCACGCCTTACATTCAAAATTGGAGTCTCGAAATTCAGCGCGAGCTCGCTCAGAACACAACGATCGAAGTCCGCTACATTGGAACGAAAGGCACAAAGCTTTGGGGCGGTATCCCGCTGAACTCAGTTGATATCTTCAACAACGGAATTCTCGATGCGTTCAACACAACACGCGGTGGAGGGAACGCGGCGTTGTTTGATCGCATGCTGATGGGAATTAATCTAGGCGGTGGCGTGGTGAACGGCACGACGTTAACGGGCTCTGCCGCGCTGCGTACGAACAACACAACCAAAGCGATGATCGCAAACGGAAACGTGGGCGCTCTTGCAGATTTTCTGAATCGCAACAACACCGGCACTGGAGAGAACGGTGGGTTGCTTCGAAGAAATGGGTTTCCTGAAAACTACATCGTGCTCAATCCGCAATTCAACGGATTAACATTGCGAGGGAATCCAAGCAACTCCACATATCACTCCCTTCAAATGCAGTTCACGAAACGGCTATCGCATGGTTTCACGCAATCCGCCTCGTATGTGTGGAGCAAAGCCCTAGGCGAAGCCGATGGCGATGCAGGAGCAACGTATCGCGATCCGAGAAATCGAGGCCGCGACAAAGCCCGGCTTGGTTTCGATCAGACACATGCCATTGTCAGCAACGGCACGTGGGAATTGCCATTTGGGCCAAACCGGTCGCTCTTCAAGGATGGGCCGTCTTGGGTGTCGCGCATTGTCGAAAAATGGCAGCTCGGCGGAATCTTCAACTGGCATTCCGGCCAGCCATTGACGATTACCAGCGGGCTCTCGACGCTGACCCAGAGCACTACGGGAATGAGTCCTGACGTCGTTGGAGATTTTCCGCATAGCACGGGGAAAGTAACCAAGGCCGCGAATGGCGTGTTTTACTTCCCTGGCCTGCAACAGATTCCTGATCCGAGCGTGTCGAACGTCACAACACTGCAAGGGACCAATGGAAGTTTCACCAACAAAGCCATCACGGACGCTCAGGGCCAACTGCTTCTCGTGAATGCGCAGCCGGGTACAATCGGCACGCTGGGATTGACGCCAATCATGGGGCCTTCCTACAGCGAACTGGATATCAACCTCATCAAACGGATAAGGATCACGGAGACTAAGGAATTTCAATTCCGTATCGACTCGATCAATGCGCTGAACCATCCTAACTTCAGCAATCCGAATGTGAACATGAATGACACGCGCTTCGGCTCGATCACTTCGACGACCGGAACGCTCACATCATCGGCCGGATCTCGAGTTTTCGTGACAAGCCTTCGTTTGAATTTCTGAGCTGCGACCTGGCAGCGCCCGTAGCAAAAAAGGGGAGAATGAGACTGAGTAACGTGGATTTTCCCGATCGGACAGTATTTTGGCGAGTATGAGACTGCGTTGCCGCATCGTTTGATAACGTTCCGCAGGATCTTTGCGGAGGGCTTTCTCCACGATCGTCCGCAAAGGCAAAGGAACTTCTTCATTCAGGGGCTCTGGTGAGCTGTGAATGATCCGGTGCAGTTCCTCTGTCGTCGAATGCGCCGCAAAGGGCCTTCGGCCAGCCAGCAGTTCGTAAAGCACGACTCCAAACGAAAAGATGTCGGTGCGTGCGTCCACCGGCGCTCCGCCCGCTTGTTCAGGCGACATGTATCCGGCTGTTCCCCATTATGATGCCGCTCTGAGTTTGAACCGCGCCACGCGTAGTAGCGGTTACAGCATCCCCCGATTCACGCTCCAGGAGCTTGGCCAATCCGAAGTCGGCGAGCTTT
>QHXA01000428.1 GCA_003222755.1 Acidobacteriota bacterium | reverse complement strand
GCTGAACACCCGTTCATGGCAACCACCGCAACTGAAGGCAGTTGAACCACCTGCCGGTTCTGAGTCTGAGAAAGCATCGATGAACGTCAAAGGTCCGCCGTCTAAACTATAGTCGCTGTGGCCCGTCACCGGATGCAATACGATTTCGGCCGGATAGGCAGACGCCCGCCATCAGTGGTGTTCGGACTCCCTGGCCATCGCGTGCGGTATGTCGACCCAGGCCGTATTCGAACGCTGCTTCAATGGGTCGCCTCCTTGCTCTTTCAATTGTGTGGCGGCTCTAGTGAGGAGGTAAAGAAGAGAACAAGAACCATCGACCTTTGGCTTGACGTTCCATTGGATCATTGCTGCGAGACGGATTTTCCTTAATGGTTTTAGGACCAACAAGTGTGCCAAACTTCCGAAACCGTCAGTTGTTGGTTCACGGGCTACAACGATAAACTGTCTCTTGAGCCAAGCGTTGCATGCGTGACGCCGATCACGGTATGAGACCACGACAACAGGATGAGCCTCACGATTTTTCGAGAGGATGGATATCAGTTTTTCTTCTTTTCACGAGAAGAGCCACGGATGCATGTGCACGTCTATTGTGGCAATGGTGAAGCGAAGTACTGGTTGGAGCCGGAAACCGAATTGGCTGCGAATTATGGCCTCAATCGAAAGGAACTCAGCGACATTGAGCGGATTTTAGGGGAGCGTAAAGATGAAATCATCGAACGCTGGAAACAGCACCACAGCGACAAGCGTTGAAGTCGTTCACGTTTCTAAGCACGGCTTCTGGCTGAACGTTGATGACGAGGAGTTGTTTCTCTCTTTCCTAGAATACCCTTGGTTCAAAACGGCGCCCGTCGCTTTGATTTTCAACGTAGAAATCCTTCACGGTTTTCATTTGCGGTGGCCGGATCTCGACGTGGACTTGGAACTGGACTCTTTGCGGCATCCCGAGAATTATCCACTTCGCTTCGACTCTTGAAAATAACCCAGAACCGATTGAGGAAATCTGATTGGACCCGACAGCGGGAAATTCGGCTCACGCAGAATTCCTCGACCTCAGGAGTTCTGGGGGGTTCATTGATTACGGCGCCGGAAGAGGAATGTTAGCTTTTGGCAGCATATCAGTGCCTGCTAAAAACCCCCCGTGAGTGAGTTCAGGAATGAGGCGGATGAGCTTTTTGCCGACCACAGGTTTGCTGGGGAAGAGTTGTGATGGCGACGTCGCTCTTCAGCTTCGGATGATGCCGGCGATAGACTTCGCCCACCGGCACCCAGCTTCTCGACGATCCGATAATGCGAGATGGTTCGACGATCACTGAACCCGCGTTTGGGCGTTTCCAAGGCGCAGCACCCAGAGCGAGGACCCACCGTTGCTCCGGCAGTATACGAGGTATCGCCCATCGGGAGAGATGGTCGGCTCCTCGAGAAACAGCCCGGACTCCTGAAACTGCATGACCTGTTGTACGGGACCGCCGTCGGCCGGCATGCGGTAAATGTTCAAGTGGTTTGGCTGGAAATAGAGCCAACGCCCGTCCGGTGAATAAAACATATGCCGGACGCGGTCGTCGCCTTTTGTGAACGGCTTGGCATGCCCACCGTCTGCCGGGATTCGCCAGAGCTGGTTAGACCCGTTAGCATTTGACGCGTACACGAGCCAGTGACCGTCCGCAGACCAGCGGGAAACCCGCTTCCCGATATCCGCGCGGTTCGACGACAACGGCGAGCGCCCGGCTCACATCAAAACGAAATCGCGAATAAAAGGCCCACCGATCTGACGACAATAACTCCATCGAGGCCGCGGTTTCGGGCAGCCAAAGTTTTTGATCACAGGTGTCGCGGCCTATTCTATTCCACTACTCGAAATGTATACATCTTTCCAATCGAAGCGGAATTCGCGGAGGTAAATGCTCCAGGCGGCAAAAACCCGTATTCCCCAATGCCGATGTTGTTAGGCAGGACCACAGTAAACGTTCGGTTTGCGATTCTCTTGCCTTCGAATTCGACCAGATCGCGTGTGGCACCGCCGGAAGCATGAAGAACGCCACCCGTCACTGTTCGGAATTCCCTCTCGTTTTTATCCTGACGCAGCCGAATCAACTGGTATTCGCTAATCGCTACACCTTCTGCAGTTTTAACGAGAAACTCCAGAGGAACCGTCACTCTGTTGCGGCTTTGCGCACCTTTGATGTTCCCGTTCACATCTCCTTTTACCAGCCCTCCGGTCCCTATGCTTTTTAACACCCCACCGGTTTTCCAATTCACCACTTCCGGCATAATCTCGGCCCATTCGTCCTTCTTTTTGAAATAGACGCCGATATCGAGATTCGCCGTAGCGTCTGCTGCAGCAGCTGCGGAAGGTGCTGAACTCGCGGCGCTCGGAGCAGTTGAACCAGCAGGAGCGGGTTGGCTGGTCTTTGTTACGATCGCCGCAATGATCTTGTCTGAAACCCCATCTTTCTTTAAGGCAATCATTGCATCAGGTGTGATTGAAAACTGGGCAGGCTGCACGTTGATCATGTTGAGAATGACGTCTTCTGCAAGTCCGGCTTTAACCATCTTTATGACGGCGTCATTCGTGAGCGGAGTTTGAGCAATTTCTGTTGCTGTTGCGAACAGTAGAAAAGTAATAGCAAACGCGACGGCCATTTGCAAAAGAGCCTTCATAGTTCTTCCTCCCTTAGCAAGCGCTGTAAACGTCCAAAGTGTCAGTTTCAAATTTGGTTTCGCGAGTCGGCATTGTAAACGCATCTTCTGAAAGAGTGCAATGATTTCACGTGCTCACCGTACTCATCGCGGTTGCACGTCTTTTGCGTATCGTTCCATCCAGGACACCATTTCGTAGAGTACGTGCTCGATGGTTTCGCGAGCGGCATAGCCATGGGCTTCGTCGGGCAGCATGACGAGCCGCACAGTCCCGCCGTTGCCGCGGACCGCTTGATACATACGCTCGGACTGAATGGGGAAAGTGCCGCTGTTGTCGTCCGCTTCGCCATGGATCAGCAGAAGCGGGGTTTTCAATTTATCCGCATACATGAACGGCGACATATTGAGGTATGTTTCGGGAGCTTCCCACAGAGTTCGCTCTTCGCTTTGAAAGCCGAACGGCGTCAGCGTCCGATTGTAAGCGCCGCTGCGCGCGATTCCGGCGCGGAACAAATCGGAATGCGCGAGGAGGTTGGCCGTCATGAATCCGCCGTAGCTATGGCCCCCGACACCAACTCGATTCGGATCGGTGACGCCCATCGCCGCCGCCTTATCGATCGCAGCTTTCGCGTCCATGACGATCTGTTGAACATAGGTATCGTTGACCTGTTTCGGCGTGCCGATCACTGGCATGGCAACGTTGTCCAGGACCGCGTAGCCCTGCAAAACCAGGAACAGCTCGGATGGTCCCGTAATGGTTGTAAATCGCCACGGCGAGCCGGAGACTTGCGATGCCGTGCCTGCATCGTTGTACTCGTATGGATATGCCCACACGAAAGTCGGAAGGCGCGTTCCTTCCTTGTAGTCTGGCGGCAGATACAATTCGAAGGAAAGGTCAATGTCGTCGGCTCGCTTGTAGGTCACAAGCTGCTTTTTGATTTTCCGCAAGATCGGCGCCGTATCTGCGAACTTCGTCAGCATCTGAGGCGCGCCGCCCGAGGAAGTCCTGACAAAGTAATTCGGCGGGTCTGCCGGCGCTTCGTGACGCATCAGGAACCGGCTTCCATCCGAGCTGAGCAGCGCGACGAACGTTTCGTAGCTGCCCGGTTCGCAACGGAAGATGCGTTCGGATTTCAGGGTCTTCAAATTGAAACGATCGAAGAACGGCAGGTCGCCTTGTGGTGACGAGCCATTGCCGTTCAGGAAAATCCAATCGCCGTTTTGCACGACGACGCGTTGGCCCGTTGCCATTGGGCGGGTTACGGGCAATCCGGGATCGTTATACCGTTCCTGAGTGCTCAGGCTCCAGATCTGCCGGGGCTCCGCGGATTGGTCCAGATCGACCAGAAATGTTGTTCTCCATTTCTTTTCGCGATCGTTTTCGCTGATCAGCGCAAACCGGTCTTTCTCGAGCCACGCCAGACCCGCGAATCGATGAACTGTTTTGTAGAGCTCGGATGGTTGGCCGCTGAAAGGCGCCTTGAGAGTCATGATCCGGTCTCGATGGGGCACCTTCTTGTTCGGACTTCCGTCATCCAATGCTTCGACCCATACGAGCGTCGCGGGCTGAGTAGTATCCCACTGATAATTCCGCCGTCCGGTTCGGACGCCGCCGATCGGAATCTTGTCGGCTAGGGGCGCATCTTCGAGCTTGTAGACAACCTGTCCAGTCATGTCCCAAACTTCGATCAGACGGGGGAAGTCCGAAGCGGGCAACAAATAGGAATAAGGACGATGGACCGTTGCAACCAAAATATGTTTTGTGTGGAAAATACGTGGCTTGCCGATGGCGGTGACCTTACCCTGACCAGTCACATCCACGATGGCCAGCTGTGAAGTCGCGTAGTGGTCCCACAACAGCTCGTCGTGCGGGTTCTGCAGCATGTCTTCGTATGTTCGCGAAGGCCCGGCGTTGCCGCTCGATTCCTGAATGTGAGGCCCCTTCGGTACCAGCGGTTCGGCAGGCGGCTTCCCACGCCCCGGCGGGACCAGTTGTACGAGCAGCGTATGCGAGTCGATCCAGTTCATCGGCTCGCCATAAGCCGCGTTGATCGCCCCGGCGCCGAGTTTTCGAATTTTGCCGGAGGCCGTATCGCCGACAAACAACTCGATACCATTCGCGATGGTGTTCATGAACGCGAACTGCTTTCCGTCCGGGCTCCATCGTGGGAGGCTCACTTTCGCATTGGCGGGCAACGCGATTTTTGTTTCCGCACCGTCAGCGATTTTCTTCAATGAGAGCGCAACGGAATATTGCGCGCGATGCGGCCCGTTCGTTGCGGGATCAATGCGCGAGCCCGCTAACCGCAGCATCGGCGCTGCGACGTCGGCGATAGGGGGGTACCGAAGCTGCGTCGACATCAAGATCATGTCGCGCGCCGGACTCACCGAAACTTGGGGCAGCTCGGGAGCATTCAAAATATCGAGAATGGCTTGCGGCGGCTTCATGTAAGGCGTTTCTTGAGCCCGAGCAAGCGGGGCCAAAACCGTCAGAATGACAGCCAAACGCGAAAGAACTTGTTTGCGCATGGCGGAATGCTACCACGGTTTTTTGCTTGTGACGCACGCCGGCCGATACTAAGCTCTGGCTCAAAACCCCCAGAAATGGCCACTCTTTGGATGGAGGAACTATCGTGAAAAATGCAGGCATTGCGTTCGTTCTAATCTTCAGCATGTCCGCTTTCGGGCAGGTTAGCGCGACATCGTCCCTTTCGGGCGTTGCCGTCGATCCATCAGGCGCCCTTATTCCTGGCGCTGAAGTAACGGCCAAGAACAATGCGACCGGCGCCGAATTCAGGACTGTGACCGCCGAGAATGGAACTTTTGCCATTCCAGTATTGGATGCCGGCACCTATACCGTGACCGTCACGCTTGCGGGTTTCAAGCAAGCGATTCTTAGCAACGTCAAGTTGAATGTTGGCGCGCCCGCGACAGATCGCGTGACGCTCGAAATTGGCCCGGTGACTGAGACGGTGAGCGTGGAAGCGGGTGCCGAGATCCTGCAATCGCAAACGGCGAATATCGCCACGACGTTAGATCTCTAGCCTTCCTCTGGTTTCTCGAAATCCTCTCGATTTTCTGGTCCTGATGCCCGGCGTGAACGCTCCGGGAATCACTCGCAATGCAACCATCAACGGACTGCCGCAAAGCACGATCGACATCACGCTCGATGGCATCAACATCCAAGACAATTACAACAAGACGACCGACGGCTTTTTCACGCGCGTACCGACGAGCCTGGACTCCGTACAGGAAGTCACGATCTCCACGGCCGCACCAGAGGCGCAGGGTGGCGCCATGGGATCGGCGCAGATCAAATTCGTCACTCGCCAGGGAACAAACGAGGTTCACGGAAGTATCTACGAATACCATCGCAATCCGGTGCTCAATTCCAACTACTGGTTCAACAACCGTGACCTTCCGCCCGATCCGGCAACCGGAAAAGCGCCGCGTGCGCGAGTGCTGTTCAACCAGTACGGCTTCCGCCTTGGAGGCCCGGTCATCCGCAACAAGGCATTCTTCTTTGTAAACTACGAAGAATTCCGCCAGCCGAGCCAAGTGAACCGGACGCGGACCATCCTGAATCCGCAGGCGCAGATCGGTATTTTCCGATACGCGAATGGCGCGCAGTCTGTGAATTTGCTCGACCTGGCGGCGCGTAATGGACAGACCGCAACTCCGGATCCCGTCATCGCGAAGTTGTTGGCCGACATTCGCGCCGCAACCTCGACGATCGGCGGCATCAACGATTTCGGGGATCCGAACTTGCAGCGGTACACCTTCACCCCGACGGGTTCGAATTCGCAAAAAAAGCCCACCGTTCGATTCGACATCAATCCTTCGACGAAGCATCAAATATCGACAACATGGTCCTATCTGCAGGGCCGGGGCGGCCCCGACTTCCTGAACAACAGGGAACCGATGTTTCCCGGCTTTCCGAACCAGGGCCAGCAGCCGGCAGACCGTTATACCGGTTCATTCGCGGTGCGTTCGACATTGCGTCCAGCGCTGGTTAACGAGGCGCGCGCCGGCCTGTCGGGTGGGCCTTCGCGTTTCAACCCCCTTGCCAGCGCCAAAGACTTTATCGGGCCCGTGGCCAATCAGGTAGGTTTCGACCTTGGCGGACGTGTGTTGAACACCGGCTCAACCGGAATTGCTCTTGCCGCCGGGATCACTGGTGCAACGGCCGTCGCTCAGCCCCTCCGCCGGAACCCGTTGTATCGGGAAATTGATGACACATTGACGTGGACGCGCGGTGCGCACAGCTTCACCTTTGGCGGCCA
>QHXA01000427.1:4208-9540 GCA_003222755.1 Acidobacteriota bacterium | reverse complement strand
GAGCGCGCTGTTTCGGAAGTATTCAAACACCGAACCGTGCAGCGTGTTCGTACCTCCCTTCGTGACCATGACCACCTGGCTTCCCATCGTCATGCCATATTCGGCGCTGAAGGAGTTGGTGATCACGCGATACTCCCGGATTCCTTCGATACCGAGCGTGCTGCCATCCTGAGAAGCCGACGTCCCCTGAGTTAGGTTCGTCATCAGCGCGCCGTCCAACAAATAATTGTTGGAGCGCAACGGAGCCCCATTGCTGCTGAACCACAACCCGACTGTCGAGGCGGCAACCGCGAGGTTTCTGTGCTGCGTAATTCCGGGTGTCAACAGCGTCAGGTCAATAAAGTTGCGGCCGTTGAGGGGAAGCTCGGCCACCTTTTGCTCGTCCACGAGTCCTCCGAGCGCGCCGGATGTCGTGTTCACCAGAGGGGCGTCCTCCGTCACGACCACCGTCTGATCCAGCGCTCCGGGCTGGAGCGCAAAATTCACCACCGCCTCTTGGGAAACTGTCAAAATCAAACCGCCGCGCACTTCGGTTCGAAAGCCAGGTAGTTCCACTCGCACTTCATAGGCGCCCACCGGAAGCGCCGACAACCGATAAGAGCCATCCTCGGCGCTGACGGTAGTTCGAGTCAGCCCGGTTTCCAAGTTTTTCGCGGTGATGGCTACACCCGGAATAATGGCGGCGGTGGGATCCTTGATCGTGCCGAGAATCGTGGCGGTGGGCAGTTGAGACATCGCCGGCTTCACGATTGTCAAAAGGGTAAAAGACAAGACGATTACACGGAGACTCTGTGACGCAAGACAACACGTTGCCTGGGCCATGGGAACCCTCCTGTTGGTTGGGGGTGACGAAAGTTGGTCACACTATACGGCTGCCCAAAAACTGGTGTCAAGGGTGTCAAGGCGCACCAAGCACCTGACGCCCGTTTTCTTTCATACCAGCCGGACAGTGCTGCCGGCTAGTACGGCTTCAGAACAGGAGCTTCAGCGCGAACTGAATCTGACGCTCGCGGTTCGCCGCCTCGGTGATGACTCCGGCCGATGCGTTAGGCCCAGTGCCAGAGAAAAGGATCGGATTCGGATCCGCCGGCCGGTTACCTCTTTCCGATGCCGGTTACGTGATGTGCTTTTCACGCACAAGTAACTGATGGATAATCGCACGCTATGAAAGGGGTGAACATGATTAAGCGTAGTTTGTTCCTGCTCCTCGTATTCACGGCGCCGCTTGTGGCGCAGCAGAATCCGGACTGGCATCGAGAGTTTCCGGCGTTCAAAATCGGAGGAAATCTCTATTGGGTTGGAACAGCCGATCTCGCTGTTTATTTGATCAATACGCCGCAGGGAAACATTCTGATCAATTCGGATTTCCCCGAGGATGTGCCGCTCATTAAAAAGAGCATCGAGCAGCTCGGCTTCAAATATGGTGATACGAAGATTATTCTGGCCAGCCATGCGCACGGCGATCATGATGCCGCCGTGGGTCTGATCAAGAAAGACACTGGTGCGCAGTTGATGATCATGGACGCCGATGTCCCCGAAACGGAGAGTACGCGGCAGGGACGTCCTGGCGCCAAGGTCGATCGCGTGCTGCATGATGGAGACATCGTGGAACTCGGCGGCTCGAAGCTGACGGCACATAAAACGCCCGGTCACACAAAAGGCTGCACCACATGGACTATGCAGGTCCGCGAAGGCGGACGAAACCTGAATGCCGTAATCATCGGCAGCCCGAATGTGAATCGCGGTTTTATTCTCGTCGGCAACAAAGACTATCCGCAGATCGCCGACGACTATGCGAAGACGTTCAAGGTCCTGAAGAGCCTACCCGTGGATTTGTTTTTGGGCGCGCACGGCGCCTACTTCGGATTGAAAGCAAAACACGAGAAGATGAAGAGCGGCGGGCCGAATCCGTTTATCGATCCCGATGGCTATAAGGCATACGTTGCAGAACGCGAGGCGACATTTCTGAAAGAATGGGAGCGGCAGAAGCAAAATCCTGGGTCGCCTGCCCCGTAAATTAGCAATTCGTAGGTCAGACCACGCGGACTGTTCATGTCGATTATTTTTGAACACTGCTCCTATAAATCACTCGCATCGTTGCGAAAGCGTAGATTAGCGATTTTCGGTTGAGGATTCGGCTGGACGCGCGCGATCAGCCGACAGCCGCATCAGTTATAGATCCCGGTCAGGAAACGGATGTTGTCGCGAATCCGACGCCAGACCTTCTCATTCGCGATAGCCGGAAGCACATTCCGGACGACTTCCAACGTTACGATGTCGAGTTTCATTCGGGACCTCCCACGTGAATCAGCAGTTCGCAATCTTCGCGCACCCATTTTAATCCATCCGTTTTTGCGACCCGCCACGTAGTCGCTGTTGAAACGAATACGAAACGCCGCTTCACGCTTTTCTGATGTTCGCCCGCTTTCGAGTTCGCAAGAGCAGTGTTGATCCAAAGGAGGAGAAAATATGACCAAACGTTTAGTCGCAGTTGGCCTGGCGGTGGTGATTGCCCTGGTCCTCACGCAGCGAGTCCCGGCATCCAGTCATCGCGAGGCGCTTGCAATCCTGAATGAACCTTGCGCTGACAACACCGACACCTTTGCATGGGTGTCGGACACTTCGCACGACAAGCTTTACCTGATTATGGACTTCAACCCGCTCCACGAGCCAGGTCAGGGCAATCAGGGCTTGCGTGCATGCAACGGATACCGCTACGAGTTCCATATTGCAAAGGGTGCGAGCCTTGAAGACAAGGTGGTGTACCGGGTCGAGTTCACCAACACGCTTACGCCGGAAGCCGCTCCCAGTCCCAGCGACCCTCTAGGCGGAGGGAATGAGCTACTGTGGCAGCTTACCGGCGGCACCGAAACGATGAAGGTGACGCGCATCACGGCTGCGAAGGATCCGACAGCAGTTTTCAGTGGGTCAAATCGAGAAACCGTCCTTGGCGACCGTCTTCCGGTCCTGCCAAACAATCACGGTCCGCAGACCGATAGGCTTATCTACGGTCTAGGTGCTTTCCAGGGTTACGACTCCGGAGATAAGACAAGCCGTACAGTGGGTCTGTTCGATCAGGCTTTCGTCGACAAGTTTATCCACCCGCTATCGAACGGCGGCCGGATCATTGCCGGTCAATTTGATGATCCGTATCAATTAGACGAGAAGGGAATCTTCGATCTGGTCAACTTAAACGCAAGCGACCTCGGTGGAATCCGCGGAGCACGTGGCCCCGAAGCGCCGGCCGAAGATGTGTTCACCGGATTCAACATCTTCTCGATCGCCCTCGAAGTCCCGATGAGCGATGTCTTCCCGGAAGGCATTCCACACAACGGCACGCTTCAGCCTAACTCAACCGACAGTCTGCTTCGGGTGTGGGCAAGTATCAACCGTCAAAAGATTCAGATGGTCGATCCCGACAACATCATTACAGGCCTCAAGGGGGCCGGCGATTTCGTGCAGGTCGGTCGCAATGCATTGCCGCTCTTTAACGCGGGGCTCGTGGGAACCCAACGTCAGACGCTCTACCTTCACACCACTCCGTTGAAAGATGTGACCAACTTCGGCGCCGACATTTTATTCCCGGTGTTGGTCCGCGACATCGAAGCGCTCGGCATCTACAAGGCTTTGGGCATTCCCGACAGCACTGTTGCCACACTGAAGGGGCCTCGTACGGACATCATAAGAGCGATCAACTTGAACCGGCCGATCCCGATTGCGGATGGCTTCACTGGTGACGTGCTCACGCTCGATGCGGCCATCGATTCCATGTTTCCCAACGGTCGACGCGTGGGTGGCGGAACTGCACCGAACCGCAATCAAGTGAACGTAAACAGCGTCCTGATCAGCCTGATCGCTGCGGGCGATCCGGCCGCGGGCCTGGCCAAGGGTGTGGAAGTCAACGACAAAGACTACAATCCGAGGTTCCCTTTCCTGGCGATCGCTCATCAGGGTCTGCTCCAGGGGCACGGCGGCATCAACATTCCCACCGTGATCGATCCCGCTAGACCGTAACAATTCTTTCGAATGGCCCCCGCTCACGGGGGCCATTTACTTCCCATACAAGGAGAACGACCTATGATCAGCCTTCATTCGCAATCATCGATGCTGGGACGCTGTGGCCGGTTTTTCGCGACACTGATCCTGAGCAGCGCGTCGCTGGCTGCCCATGACATGTGGATTGAACCCACCGCCTTTCTTCCGGATGCAGGAAAAATCATCGGCCTGCGGTTGCGCGTCGGGCAAGACCTTCTCGGAGATCCAATCCCGCGTGATCCGGCGCTCATCAATCAGTTCATTAGCGTCGATTCAAGCGGACCCAAACCCGTGGTCGGACGTGACGGCGTCGATCCAGCCGGTCTCGTGCGCGTGGCCGCGCCGGGTCTGCTCATCATCGGCTACAGAAGTAACCCAAGTCCGATCGTTCTGCCCGCTGCCAAGTTCAATCAGTACCTCAAAGAGGAAGGCCTGGAAGCGATCAGCGATTTGAGAGCCCGCCAGAATCAAACCGGCAACGACGCGCGCGAGGTCTTTTCGAGATGCGCGAAAAGCCTGGTGTCTTCGGGAATACCAACCGAGGCTGAGGCCGATCGGGCTCTTGGGTTCCCGCTCGAGCTCGTCACGCTGAAAAACCCGTACACACTACGTGCTGGTGAGGAACTTCCGGTCAGTTTGACCTATGAAGCGCGTCCGCTCCCTGGTGCGCTGGTGGTGGCGATGAACCGCATGAATCCAGCAGCGAAGTTGACGGCTCGCACTGACAAGAACGGACGCGTGACGTTCAGGTTGCCGGAAAGCGGCATGTGGCTGATCAAGGCCGTGCACATGATTCCCGCAGCTGCCGGTACCAACGCGGATTGGGCGAGCTTCTGGGCGTCGCTGACGTTCGAGCTGAAAAGCCCTGCAACGGGAGCAGCGGCAAGATGAGATTCCCGGTGCCGTCTCGTCTGCATAATTGGAGCGCACGTCTTGTAATTTCGTGTTTAGCGGCGACTGTTTTCCTGCCGGGCGCCATGCTCGACGCACACGAGATTGGCACGACGCGCGTGTCGGTTGCATTCCGGCAAAGCGCGTCCTACGAAATCGAAATTATTACCGATGCCGCCGCGCTCGTCGAAAAGCTACAGGCTCTGAGCGGCGTACCACCTCAGTCCGACCAGGCTGGAGAAAACGCGTCGCTGCACAGTGCTGCTGTCCTGCAGATGTTGCTAAAGAATTACGAGCTCGTCTTTCGCCGGCGCGTGGCCGCCGCGTTTGATGGAGCTGCTGTCTGGCCGTCAATTGACTACGCCGTTTCCGGAACTGCGACTGCAACATCGTCGCCCGTCGCCGC
>QHXA01000427.1:0-3984 GCA_003222755.1 Acidobacteriota bacterium | reverse complement strand
GGCCCTCGGCTTCACACATATCATTCCCAAGGGTCTCGATCACATGCTGTTTGTGTTGGGAATCTTTCTGCTCGGCCGGCGGCTTCGCCAGATTCTGGGACAGGTCAGCGCTTTCACCATCGCGCACTCGATCACCTTGTCTTTAAGCGTGTATGGCATTGTTTCCGTTTCTCCAAAGGTCGTGGAGCCACTGATTGCTGTCTCTATTGCGTATGTTGCGATTGAGAATATTTTCATCTCCGAGCTCAGGCCGTGGCGTGTCGCCCTCGTTTTCGCGTTTGGCCTGCTTCATGGAATGGGTTTCGCAGGTGTATTGAAAGAACTCGGGCTGCCACGCTCGGAATTCGTGACCGCCCTGGTCACGTTTAATCTTGGAGTCGAAGCCGGACAACTCACCGTCATTGGCGCCGCCTTTCTGCTCGTGGGATGGTATTGCGGCAGCCGGCAATGGTACCGCCGACTTGTCGTGGTGCCTGCATCGGTCCTGATCGCCTGCGTGGCGCTATATTGGACGGTTGAGCGATTGTCGTTGTAGTGTGTTCACCCGCGGCAATAAAGAAGCGCAGCGCACGGAAAATCGCATAGGCCGTGATCCTGCATCTCGTTAAGCATGGGCCATGCTACCGCTATCGATATAGATGAACTCTTCATCGCTGTCCAGTCCATCGAACGTTACCGGAAGCGACAGCTCATAGACGGCGCCGTCGTCCAACATGGATCCAAATTCCTGATCCTGAAGTGTGAATCTTCGATTGTATGCATCGTATTCAACTCTGATTCGCATCATACTTGCCTCCCGTTTCAGTAACCTGCCGCGCGTATTCGCACGCAGGCAGCCACAACTTCACCGCGCTGTGAATGAATTCGAAATTGCGGCAGGTGTCAGAAAACACAGAAGCTCAGAGATGCAGAGGCACAAAGAGGCGTGCTCATCTAGCTATCAATGTTGATATCCGGCTGCTCTCGTGCAATCAATCCGGAGTTGCGCGTTGAGGCCCCCTCCCACTCCAGCCGGATCAGAACTCGAGCCGCAGCGCGAACTGAATTTGGCGGCCATTTCCGGACGCACCCGTCCCCGTAAGCACGCCTGCCGTAGGGCTAATGTCAGTGCCCGCAAAAACAATCAGATTGGGAGTATCAAAGTTCGCGTGATTCAGAACGTTGAAGACCTCCGTCCGGAACTGCAAATTCAATCGCTCTTTCAAAGGAATCCGTTTGAACAACGAAGTATCCACGTTGAGCATGCCTGGTCCGCGGAACTGGCCTCGCCCCGCGCTCCCGAAGGTTCCGGCCAGCGGCACCGAAAAGGCATTGGGATCGAAATAGCGGCCGGTCTTCTTGAACTCCTTCACGCCCAAAATCGCCTTGCCCTTAAAGTTGGGATTCAAATTGGGCACGTCGGGATTGCGCTGATCTCCGCTCCCGGATCGGTTCGAGCCAACCTGCGGTGTTATGGGGAAGCCGCTAGTCGCGCTAAAGATGCCGTTCCACTGCCAGCCGCCAATCAGCTTCTCGACCCAGCCGCTGGCTCCGCTGCCGAACGCCTTGCCATTCCCGAACGGCAACTGATAGCTGAAGTTGGTATTGAACTGGTGCAGGAGGCTGAAGGAGGCTGGTCCCTTGTCGAGCTTCCGGTTAAAGCGATTCAAGGTTGTCGGCGGCTCATTATCGGCGCCATTGACGAGGTTAGCGGAATTGATGTCCAGCACTTTCCCCCAGGTGTAGCTGCTCTTGAACGTCAGTCCGCTTCGCGCGCGTTTGAGCAAGGAGAGAGTCATCGCATGGTAGCTGCTGGTGCCGAGATAGTACCAGCCCTGGCTGGAGCCGAGCAGGGGGTTCGGACGCCCTCCGACCGGGATGTACTCTGTTCCCTGTGGTACGACGTTCCTCTGGTTCGCCGGAAGCGTTCCGCCGGCGAGACAACCGGCAGGGTTCTCGCACCGCAGCGGTTGCATCGTATTCATATCCATTGTTGTCGAAACGTGATACGACTGGCTGCCCACATACTCGGCCTCGGCCACGAGGTCTTGCGCCAGTTGGTGTTCCACCGTCAAGCTCCATTGCTGGAGTGTAGGCGTGCGCAGGACTGGATCGATCCCGCCGGGCGCGTAGAGCGTGCAAGGTGGATTCGTCTGTCCGACGAATGTGCAACTGGGCGGGGGCGCCACTTCAGCGGATACCGGAATGAAGGAAAGCAGCGGCTGGCCCTCGATCGTCAATCGCCCGCTGAAGGGCGGATTGGAGTTGAGCCGGTTGGCGAGATTGTCCTGCAGGTCGTTATGAATCCCAAAGCCGGCCCGCACCGCCCACTTGCCCGAGCCGGTCACGTCCCACGCCAAGCCGACCCGCGGCTGCAAAAGCGCCTTGGCGTGGTTCTCGATGAGCGGCGATTTCCCAATGAGCGGTTCGGTTAGCATGATGCCATTCGGATCAAACAGGTAATTCGACGAGTGGCCATTTTTCTCATTGATCCGCGTGGTCATTTCGTCCCGCAGTCCGAACCGCACCGTAAGATTCCGACGGAGTTTCATTTCATCCTGAAAATACCAGGCGGCTTGCGTGGAGCGGAAGATCAGTTCGGTCGGTTTCGTCTGCGTGACAAACCGTGTCGGACGGTCCTGGAGAAAAGCCAACAAGGCGGGATAGGTGACGGTTCCCGCGTTGTTCTGACCCGAAGAAAACGCGGTTTGCTCGACGCGCTGGACCCAGGCGCCGAAGCCCAAGTTGTGAATCCCTTTCGTCAGCTTCACGTCATCGGAGACGCTGAAGTTCCGTCGGGCATTGTAATTGAGGTTCTGGCCGTTGGGCGCAATTAAAGCGGACGCCCCGACGGTTGTCGATCCGCCTCCAATGATGACCGCGCCGGGGTTGTTTCGGCCTCCTCCACTCAGAAATAGGAGGCCGTCCGGAAATGGCGCAATAGGCGGAGCTAAGTTTTTTGCCCTCGTGCTCGAGAAACCGAAGTTCGCGACATTTACCAGAGTGGGAGAGAAGATATGCGTCTCTTGGGTGCTGAGAGTATACAGATTGGTTTCCTGGGCTTGGAGGAAAGTGGGGTCCAGCGGATTACGCCGATTCCCTTTGTCGGTGGTGAAGTTGGTCGAGACGGAGTCTTTGCTGGATAGATAGTAGTCATAGCGACCCAACCCGAAATCTTCCTGAACCGAACGCTTGGGGTTGGCGCTGTAGACGGCGGTTCCGGTGGGCAAACCGTTCAGGAGTAACTCCGTACCATTGGGTTCCGGCCAGTAGCGGAAAAACGGCAGCATGCGCGGCTCGAGACTAGGAACTTGCACATACTGCCCCGAAGCGTTGGGCAGAAGACCCTGCCGCGCCTGCCGGCTGGGCACATACCCGAATTGGCTCACCGCTAACCGCTCTCGAAATCCTTCGTAATTTGCGAAAAAGAACATCTTGTCGCGGCGGATCGGCCCTCCCAACGCTCCGCCAAACTGGTTTCGCTGAAACGGGGGTACCGGCGTCGGGTCTGGAGCTTTGGCGACGTCGAAGAAGTTCCGGCTATCCAAGGCGCTGTTGCGCAGATACTCGAACACGGATCCATGCCACTGGTTCGTCCCTGAAGTGGTCACAATGGTGACCTGCGCTCCGGCCCGTTTTCCATATTCGGCGCCATAGGTGTGCCCAAGGACGTTGAATTCCCGCACGGCGTCTACGCCGAGCAAAAACCCGCTTATGCCTTGGGGCGCGGTGTAGGTTCCACCCGCGTTGTTCCCGACGTAGTCCATTCCATTCATCGTAAAACGGTTGCTATCGGGCCGCTTGCCCGCGATCGAAAACGAGGGCACGTTATTGTCGGTGGTATTCGATCGGTTGGTAATCACACCCGAGTTGAGCGTCATCAGCTCCAGGAAACTTCGCCCGTTCAACGGCAGATCCTTGATTTGTTCCCGGGTGACCAAGCCGGAGGTGGAACTTAGCGTCGTGTTCACGAGCGGGGCCTCCTCCGACACCGTTATTTCTTCC
>QHXA01000361.1 GCA_003222755.1 Acidobacteriota bacterium | reverse complement strand
ATGTTTCGCATCGTTGGCCCTTTCTCAAACAACGAATGCGACGTTGGGAGGTACCGTTTCCGATGGAACGGGGGCATTGATCCCAGGCGTGACGATTACGGCCACGAACACGCAGACAGGAATCGTCAACAGTGTGGTGACCAATGAAACGGGCACATACCAGTTCGCCAGCCTGCAGACGGGGACGTACCGCGTCAGTTCGGAGTTGCCCGGTTTCCAGCCGCAGGTTTACAACGAAGTGTCTCTTGGCGTAGGCCAGCAGGTCCGGTTGAACTTCACTCTTCAAGTCGGCGCACTGACTCAGAGCGTTGAAGTGAGTGTGCCGGCGGACACACTGTTGGCGACATCGTCGTCATCAGTCGGATCAGTCCTGCCGGAGTACAAAGTTCGCGACCTTCCTTTGTTGGGCCACAATGTCCTTGATCTGGTGAGCACGGTGCCCGGAGTTCAAGGTCATAACTTTGCCGGCGCCCGAGCGGGGCAGGTCAATACAACGCGCGATGGCGTCAGCATTGCCGATGGCCGATATGAGGTGAACGGCGTATATGCCACAACGTTTACCAGCCCCGACCTGGTTGAAGAAGTGCGCGCCATCGTCGCGCCGGCGGATGCGGAGGGCGGCCGAGGCGTCGGCCAGGTGCAGATGGTGACGCGCTCGGGAACGAACCAGGTTCGAGGCAGCGTGTTTTGGACAAACCATAACAGCGCCCTCAATGCAAACTCGTTCTTTTCTAACTTTCGTGGTGAAGAAAAGAAATACTCCAATCAGAACCAGTTTGGAGCCCGTGTGGGCGGACCCATCATCCGCAACAAGACATTTTTCTTCTTCCTCTATTATGGCGAGCGCACAGTCCGGCGCGAATACATCACGGGCAACGTTCTCACGGCGCAGGCGCGGGAAGGCATATTCCGATATTTTCCAGGAGTGGCCAACGGCAATGTGTTGGCCAGTACTCCGACTGTCGACCGATTGGGAAATCCGGTAAGGCCGGCCGAGGCGACAGGAAATCTTCAGTCGTTCAGTGTCTTCGGTCTGGATCCTTTTCGGCCGGGCCTCGACCCGAGCGGATACATGCAAAAGCTGATCTCCGTAATGCCTTTGCCGAATAACTTCGAGGTAGGTGATGGACTCAACACGGCAGGATATCGATGGGTTCGCCGAGCGAGCGGCGACGAAGTCCCGCAAGGATCCTCCAATGACGTCAATCGGGACCAGGTGAATCTTCGCCTGGATCACAATTTCAATTCCAGAAACAAGCTCAGTCTGGTCGGCTCCCGCGAACACGTCTGGGCTGACGTTTATCAACCGACCTGGCCGAACGGTTGGGGAGGCTTTGCCGACCGATGGCCCCGCAATTACACCGCATCGCTGGTATCAACCTTATCACCCACCGTGGTGACTGAATTTCGCTTCGGCTACCGAAAGGGGAGCGTTCTCCGCATGGCGTCTCAGCACAACCCCAAAACGGGAGCTGACGCATACAGATGGCTTCCGCAGGCCAACGGATTCCGGTTCTATGTCATCCCTCAAACGCTCGGGCAAACCTATTTTGCGAATACGCAAACCACGGCGCACAGAAGTCCATTGACCACTTTCGCGGGAACCCTGAGTCGAACTCACGGTCGACACGCGTTTAAAGCAGGAGCGGAACTGCGCCTGGCATATTCCAATGCAATACAATCCGCGGGACTGCAGTGGCTGCCATTAGCGAACCTCGGCGCCGGTGGAATCGCCGTGACCGGGATCAACCCTGCGGGTATTGCCGGCGCAGATGTCACGCGCGCACGGAACCTGCTCACCGATCTGGCCGGTTCCGTAGGAAGCGTGGTCCACACTTCCGATCTGCGAAACCCAATCGATACGGACTACATCGATATGGCGAAATGGAATCCTCACGAGAGTCATCAAAATGATTTCAACCTCTTCTTCAAAGACGACTGGAAGCTGCGCCGCAATCTGACCCTCAATCTCGGTGTGCGCTACGACAAAGTCGGCGTGCCGTATGAAGCTAGTGGCCAGGTCGGCGCTCCTGTAGGCGGAAGCAAAGGGTTGTTCGGGATTTCCGGCACGAGCGAGGCCGACATGTACCAACCCGGCCGATTGAACGGGTCCTTGACCCAGACCGAACCCGTCGGCAAGCACTCGCTGAACCCTGACAAACAACTCTACAAAGATGACTGGAATAATTTTGGTCCTGCGGTCGGCCTCAGTTGGTCAGTTCCGTGGGGAGGCGCCGATAAGACGGTGATTCGCGCCGGATATGGCATCAGCTATCAGGCGGGAGGCGAGTTCCAATTGATCGATCGGGCTTCCAACAGTCTTCCGACCACGCGTTACACTGCCACGTTTACTTCGCCCGCCTACTTGGATCTCAACACAATCAAATTGCCGCTATCCCGAGGCGACGAGAAAACGTACCTGACGGTTCCGTTGACAGACCGCACTCTGGCCATCTTGGGTTTCGATTCAAACCGAGTGACACCTTATGTTCAGAACTGGAACGTGGAGCTTCAACGAGAGCTTGCGCGCAATCTGACTGTGGAAGCGCGCTACGTGGCCAGCAAAGGCACGAAACTTTTCGGCGTCGTTCCTATTAATGACGTGAACATTTTCGAGAACGGAATTCTCGAAGCATTCGATATCACCCGCGCCGGCGGTAATGCCGCGTTGTTTGATCGCATGCTGCGCGGGTTGAACGTCACGGGCGTGGGAGTCGTCAACGGCACCACGATCACCGGATCGCAGGCACTGCGCCTGAACACCAATACCCGGAGCTTTCTGGCCAATGGCAATGTGGGCCAGCTCGCAGATTTCCTGAACCGGTCCACGAATTTTACCGGGCAAGGCGGTGGCATTCTTCGAAACGGCGCGTTGCCTGAAAATTTCGTTGTAACGAATCCGCAATTCAATACCGTGGGCATCGTTTCGAACCCGGGCACCTCCACTTATCACTCGATGCAATTGCAGGTCACGAAACGGCTGTCACACGGCTTCACCAATCAGACGTCATATACCTTCAGCCGTGGGCTTGGCGAAGCGGACAACGACGAAGCAGCGACTTACCGCAACCCGAGGGACCGTTCGTTCGATAAGACTCTGCTGAGTTTTCACCGGACGCACACCATCCAAAGCAACGGCACCTTGGAATTGCCGTTCGGCCCGAATCGCGCATTGCTCAGGAATGCTCCAGCCTGGGTGTCGCGGTTGGTCGAGCGTTGGCAGTTGGGAGGAATTTTCAGTTGGACCTCTGGTGCGCCGTTAACGATCCTGACCTCGACATCGTCATGGATTCAACTCACGAATCAAACACCGATGATCGTGGGTGATTTTCCGAAGAGCACAGGCCGGGTCGTTCGAACCAGCGCTCCGGGCGTGATTACCTATTTCGATGGGTTCCAGCAGATCACCGACCCTTCAATCGCCAGCGTTACGACAACGGACTCGCTGAGGGGACAATTTAGCAACTATGCGATTGCCGATTCTCAAGGTCGTGTCGTTCTCATGAACTCCGCCCCGGGACAGCTCGGCAATCTCGGCCAACGCTGGATCGAAGGACCGGCACGACTTGGCCTGGATATGAATCTGCTTAAGCGTGTGAAGATCACTGAAGCGAAGGAATTTGAGGTCCGGGTGGATGCCGTCAACATACTGAACAAGCCACAGTGGGACAACCCCAATCTCAACATCGATAATACGAACTTCGGAAAGATCACGAATGCCACGGGCAGCCGCACATTTGCAATCAGTACGCGATTGAATTTCTGAGGAAGCACGCCCGAGGCGTGCCAGGAAATTAGCCGGGGTTAAGCGAGCGGGAAGTACGCCGGGCAGGCTCATGAAGGTGTGAATGAATTACGGTAGAACCCTGGAGCCAGAACTCATAGGGAGCCGAAAACGGAGCTTTGCGCAGGCGACGGCCCGATCGGTTATGGTAACTCGGAGGAGCGACCAGGTGGGCGCCGGATCCACAGCAGCGGAAATAACCGGGAAAAACCTCTATCCACTCTAAGGCGGATCGCGGCATTGGCATTCGAGGTAAGAGCTCTGGTGAGCTTACATACGGACGACTCTGAGTTATACTTTGTCAATAAGTATGAATAAAGTAGAAACTACAACAACAATTAAAGGGCAGATTGTCATCCCGGTAGAGATACGCCGGAAACTCGGGATTAAAGAGGGCACGCGGATTCGCATCGAACTGGACGAGAAAGGCAAGCAGATCATCCTCAAGCCCATCACGCGAGAGACAATACAAGCTCTGCGCGGAAAGTACCGCGACACAGCTAGTCTGAAGTCGCTCATTGAGGATCGGAAGTGGGAAAA
>QHXA01000360.1:3049-7394 GCA_003222755.1 Acidobacteriota bacterium | reverse complement strand
AGAGCAAGGGACGCGCGATTCAGTTTTTCAGTGATCACCCGAATCCGGAAAACCGCATCAGCAATGTTCAGCATGAGATCGAGCGGCTCGGCGGCCTGCCGGCAAACGCGCGCAGGGACGCACCGGATTTTCACACCGTAAAGACGAGCCTCGCTGCGATGCCGGCTCCTCGGAAGTCTGCGAATGCGAGCGCCGGTGGACGTCCGACGGACAATCGCAGTGGAAGGCCGGACGCGCCATCCGGGCGCATGGTTACGTATAACGGTCAGGATATCCAGTTCCGATATCCCGACAACTGGCGCCAGTATGGCCAAGGCAACGCGATGACAATCGCCCCCGACGGCGGCATCATTAATGGAGCGCTTGCCTACGGCATGATGATTTCAACCTTTGAACCCGATTATCACGGTCAGGGACGTATCTCGCTAGAGGAGGCAACCGACCAGTTGCTGAATGATCTGCAGCGATCGAATCAGAACATGCGCATCACGCGCAGCCACGAACAGATTCGCATTGGCGGCCGGCAAGGGTATTTAACCGAGGCATCGAACCAGTCGCCGGGCGCAGGTGGACGTGAAACGGATTGGATCATCACAACCATCGCGCCCGATGGGCTCTTGTACTACTTTGTCGGTGTCGCGCCTCAGAACGAGTTCAACAGATATAACAGCACCTTTGAAAACATCATCGATAGTGTGAAGTTCAGGTAGCCACAGAAAGACGGAAAAACACAGGGTCGGGGAAATGGGATCCCCATTTTCCCGATCCTGTCTTTTTGTGTCTCGGCCGTTTTTGTGATAAACGTTCCCACCAACTAAACACAACCGATGTACTCCGGAGGATTTTTATGGACTGGAAAGATCTGGAGAGGATGACCGTTCTCAAGTTGCGCGAGGAGGCTCTGAAATATCCGCAAATTGAGGGCGTCCACGGCAAGAACAAAGAGCAGCTCATGCAAGAGATCGCGAAAATTCTCGGTATTGAGAAGCCGCATGCGCATTTCACGGATAATGTCGTTCACACCAAATCTGATCTGAAACACAAAATCCGTGAGCTTAAGAGCGAACGAGAAAGGCTGCTGGACTCACACGATCACAGGAAGCTGCACGAGGTACGCCGCGAGTTGCATGAGCTAAAGCACACGATTCGCAAGATAGAAGCAAAAGCGGCGAAAGCAGCCCACGCGTGAGAGTAGAAAAATAAGCAAGGCGCCGCCTTCCCTCTAATGGATGAAATTGGGCGGTCATAGACCGCCCCTACAGTAGTGTGATTTCCCACATCCGGCATAAGATATCCGCATGCCTAACGAGCCACTGCGCATCATGGTCTACCGCCATTCTGTGTTTTATAGCCCATTAATCGCGACAATTGCCGGCGGGTTTCTCGAAGCAGAAGGCCTGGAAGCGGCATATTTTCAAAAGCCGCCGCAGCGAAACCAATATGAAATGTTCCGTTATGGCGAAGTCGACATTATGCAAGCAGCGGTGTCAACCAGCTGGGATCCACTCTCGAAAGGCATACGCGACATACCCGTGCATTTTGCCCAAATTAACCAACGCGATGGATTTTTTCTTGCGGGACGGCCCGGTCGTTCATCATTCCACTGGAAAGATCTCGAAGGCGCGCGGCTTCTGGCCGATCATGCGCAGCAGCCGCTTGCAATGCTGAAGTATGCGCTGCATTTGAAAGCGGTTGATGTGAGCCGCGTGCAGATGAACCACGTCGGCGGGCCAGACGCAATGGAAAAAGCATTCCGCGACGGACACGGAGATTTCGTGCACCTGCAAGGTCCCGCGCCTCAGCAACTCGAGAAGGATGGCGCCGGAAAAATTCTTGCTGCACTCGGCGAAACGATTCCGCCGGTCGCATTCAGCAGCCTGATGGCGATGCGCGAATTCTTGCAGACCGACAGAGCGCGTGCGTTTATGCAAGCGTACCTGCGGGCGCTGCGCTTCGTCATCGAATCACCGGCGCAGGAGATTGCAGAAATCGAGGCTTCTTTCTTTCCGGCCGTTTCAATCGAGGCAATAGCCGCTGCGATTTCCCGTTATCAGCAACTGGGAACGTGGCGTTCCGATCCGAGGATTACGCGTGAGCAATACGAAATGGCGATGGACGTCTTTCTTTTTTCGGGCGTTTTCAAAGAGCGTTACGCCTACGAAGACGTGGTAGTCTCGCTCTTATAGGGGCGGTCTGTGACCGCCCAGGAGAAACGCGAATGGGAACCGGTACAAAGATCGCTCTTGGCGTGGTCGGCGCCATCGTCCTTGTTGTACTTATCTTCGGCGGCGCAATTGCGTCCACATTTAACACGCTTGTGAGATTGGACCAGCAAGTTCAATCCCAATGGGCGCAAGTTGAAAACGTCTACCAGCGGCGTGCGGATCTGGTGCCGAACCTGGTCGCGACCGTAAAGGGCGCCGCAAACTTCGAGCAGTCCACACTGACTGCTGTCACGGAAGCTCGTTCGCGAGTGGGCCAGGTTACATCCGGCGCCGTCGAGAACGTTGCACGAGATCCTCAGGCCTTTCAGCGCTTCCAACAAGCGCAGGATGCATTGTCATCCGCGTTGTCCCGGTTGATGGTCGTCGTGGAGCGTTACCCGGAGCTGAAAGCGACTCAAAATTTCCGCGATCTCCAGGCGCAGCTCGAAGGAACCGAAAATCGTATCGCCGTCGAGCGCATGAGATTCAATGAAGCCGCACAGGTTTTCAACACGAAACGCGACTCATTTCCTACCGTCCTGATCGCGAGCCTTTTCGGAGCGAGGTTTCAGGAGAAGCCGTACTTCAAGGCACAAACCGGAGCTGAAAAGGCACCCGAGGTCAAGTTCTAGCTTGTTCCGTGTTATCCGAGCAGTGCGAAGCGGTGCTGCGAAATTAGCCGCGCGCTCCTGGGCGATTTCCGTATGTCTGCTCTTCGGCATCACTGCCCAGGCAGCCGAAACGCCACTTCCTCCTCCGCCAACGCAATGGGTTACCGATACGGCTAATTTCATGTCGCCGGGGGCGGCACGCGCCTTGAATGCCCGGCTTGAAGAGTACGAGCATTCGACGGGTCATCAACTCATCGTTTATATCGGCCAGACGACGGGCGATGCGCCAATCGAAGATTGGGCGGTGCGCGCCTTCGCCAAGTGGAAGGTGGGGAGGAAGGGCATCGACGATGGTCTGGTACTTTTCATCATGTCCGCGGATCGGAAACTCCGATTTGAAGTGGGCTACGGGCTGGAGCCTGTAGTTCCGGACGCCATCGCGTCTCGCATCATCAACGATGTAATCGTTCCGCGCATTCAGGCGGGTGACCGCGACGCTGCAGTTACGGCCGGCATGGACGCGGCAATGACGGTCATTGGCGGGGGCACTGTGCCCGCACAATCTCGCCGGGGGACTGGCCGTGCTGAACGCCCGATGACGCTGGGGCAATTGGTAGCGTTCGCCATCTTTGGATTAATTGCTCTGATCATCTTGGCTACGCATCCGAGTCTGGCGTTCTATCTCCTAGCCAGTATCCTTTCGGGCGGTGGCCGTCGCGGCGGAGGTGATTGGGGTGGAGGCGGCTGGGGCGGCGGTGGTGGGTTTAGCGGCGGAGGCGGCCGATCCGGCGGCGGAGGGGCTAGCGGATCGTGGTAATGACACGCAAAAAACTTCTTCGAATTATCGACCGCGAAAAGATCAGGCAGGCGATTGAAGCCGCTGAGCACCGTACCTCTGGTGAGATTTGTGTCTCGGTCGCGCCGCTATTCTGGGGAAATGTGGAGAAGGCCGCAGATAAAGCGTTCGTTCGTCTCGGCATGACGCGGACACAGCACCGCAATGGAGTGCTCTTTTTTGTCGTACCGGCACGTCGAAAGTTCGTTGTCCTCGGCGATCGCGCAATTCACGAGCGGGTCGGTCAGGAATTCTGGGATAGCATCGCTGCAGTTCTTTCGGAAAAATTTCGAGAGGGAGATTTCACAGGTGGCTTGGTGAAAGGAATCGAAAAAGTGGGCGAACAGCTCGCTACGCACTTTCCTTATGATCCCGCTACCGACAAAAATGAACTTTCTGACAACGTCGATTTTGGGAAACTGTAGCGGAGGTGTAAACGCACCGCGGAGCGGTATACGGAAATTAGCCGAGGGATACGTCGCTCCTAAGAAACTACTTTCGGGGAGAGCTAATCCCCTCCTCAGCAAGTGAGGCCGGCAACAAACGCCTCCTTTGCGCGAAGCGCAAGCGCGGTAGCGCGCAGCCTCAAGTACGCGAAGCGCAAGCGCGGTAGCGCGCAGCCTCAAGTACGCGAAGCGCAAGCGCGGTAGCGCGCAGCCTCAAGTAATGGCGCAGACGGGGTGGTGTTGGTCAAG
>QHXA01000360.1:0-2974 GCA_003222755.1 Acidobacteriota bacterium | reverse complement strand
TGCGGGCTTCGCCCGCCCGTCCGCGCCAAATAAGGTGCCTTCGGGATATTTTTGTTGATGGCGCGGCCACCCCTCTTTTCCCAGGGGGAATATGTTTCGCCAACCCAAGTTCCTCTTTGGAGACTGGACGGCAGCCCGTCACACATCTGGAGTCACGATGGTTCGAATTGTTCCGGTGCTACTTTTCCTTGCCGCTCTGGCCGACGATAATGCGCAAAACCAGCTTGCGCGTGACATCTATCGGGAGTTGATCGAGATCAATACTACCGATTCCAATGGCGACACCACCAAAGCCGCTACCGCGATGGCCGTTCGGCTGAAGGCGGCGGGCCTTCCCGACTCCGACGTCCGGGTTATAGGTCCAAACCCGCGCAAGGGAAATCTCATTGCGCGTTACCGCGGCACGGGCCAACGCAAGCCGCTGTTGCTCCTGGCGCACTTGGACGTGGTGGAGGCGCGACCGGAAGACTGGTCCGTTGACCCGTTCAAGTTTATCGAGAAGGATGGTTTCTTCTGGGGACGTGGAACCACGGACGATAAGGCCATGGCGGCAGTCTGGGTCGCAACATTGATCCGCTACCGGCAGGAGCATTACATACCCGATCGTGACTTGATTGTCGCTCTCACGGCGGACGAGGAAGGGGGCGACTACAACGGCGTCCAATGGCTGCTGGCAAATCACCGGGAACTGATTGACGCGGGATATGCATTGAACGAAGGCGGCGAGAGCTACGTGAAGAATGGAAGGTACGTACTCAACGCGGTGCAACCGAGTGAGAAGATGTATCAAAGCTTTCGCCTGGAGGTCCGAAATTCCGGCGGCCACAGCTCACGTCCCGTCAAGGATAACGCGATCTATACGCTCTCCGAAGGGCTGACCCGGCTTTCGAAATATCAATTTCCCGTGAAGCTCAATGAAGTTACCACCGAATACTACAAACGCATGGCGACGCTCTACACTGGCCAGACTGCGGCAGACATGAAGGGCGTCACGAAAAGTCCTCCGGACGGCGCGGCGGCGGCCCGGCTCTCGAAATCGCCGTATGACAATGCGCTATTGAGAACGACATGTGTGGCAACACGTCTGGACGCCGGCCATGCGGAAAACGCTCTGCCGCAGACGGCGCGTGCTATTGTGAATTGCCGCATTCTTCCAGGCGACTCTCCGGGCGAGGTGCAGGCTACACTCACACGAGTTTTGGGCGACCCGAAGATTTCCGTCTCGCCACTAGGTGACGCGACACCCAGTAAACCATCCCCACTGAACCCCGAAATCATCTTTGCACTCGAGCGAATTACTACACACATGTGGCCGGGAGTTCCGGTGGTTCCAGTGATGTCCACGGGCGCGACCGATGGCTTGTACTTACGCAATTCGGGCATACCAACCTACGGTGTGTCCGGATTTTTCGAAGATATTGAGGACACGCGCGCACACGGCCGGGACGAGCGCCTGGGAGTGAAGCAGTTCTATGAAGGGCGTGAGTTTTTGTATCAGCTGGTGAAGGCCCTTTCTTCGTGACAGCATGATCTACATCATGGATGGCGTGATGATTCCCGAGAACGAGATCACCTTCACCGCATCTCGCAGTGGTGGACCTGGGGGGCAGAACGTCAATAAGGTAAGTACGAAAGTGACGCTGTCGTTCGACATTCGAGGATCGGCAGCTCTCTCTGAAGAGCAGAAACACAGAATCATGGCAAAGTTGGGAACCCGCATCAACAAAGAGAGCATTCTTCAAATTGCGTCTCAGCGGACACGAAGCCAAGAATTGAACCGTGCGGATACCCTCGCGCGGTTTTCAGAACTGCTCCGTCGTGCGCTAACGCCACCACGAGCCCGAATCAAAACACACGCCCCTACCGTCGCCAAACAACGACGCCTCCATGAAAAGAAAAAACGCGGGCTCACGAAGCAGAGCCGGTCTGGCAAAGGATGGGATTCATGATCCGTCTCCTACTTGCACTAGCTCTCACGCTGTTTACGTCGCTGCAATCACAGCAGCCGTACGGCATCGCTTACCGATTGGCAATGCCGCACCCGCCATCGCATCTGTTCGAGGTGGCCATTGAGGTTACTGTCCCGGCCAATGACGCTTCCGCCTTCCTCGATTTTCAGATGCCGAAGTGGCAGCCCGGCCGCTACTCCGTTGCAGATTTCGCGGCCAACGTGCAGCAATTCAGCGCACGATCCCAGCACCGCACGCTCGCGTCGACGAAGATCGACGAGCAGACGTGGCGTGTTCAAAAGCAAGGAAATCGGAATATCACAGCAACATACAAGGTCTTCGGAAACGATCTTTCCGGTACTTACGCGCAGCTCGATTCTAGTCATGCCAATTACACGGGTGGCGAGGTCTTCATGTACGTGGCCGGCCACAAGCCGGACGCAGTGGAACTCCATATCGAACCGCCTCCCAATTGGCGCGTCGTCAATGGCCGCACCGAGCGGTCCGATCAACACGACTGGAGGTATCCGAACTACGAAATCCTGATCGACAATCCCACCGAGATCGGTCCTGACTGGACTCTCGACGATCTCAAAATCGAGGGAAAGATCTACCACGTCGTGATTCATTCCCGCGGCGATGACGGAGGCCGGAGGCCCGCGTTTGTGCATGATCTCGAAAAGATCGTGCGCGCGGAGATTGGAATGTGGGGGCCTCCCGATTTTGAAAGTTACACATTTCTGTTTCATTTTGCAGCCGACGACCGGTCGAGCGACGGCATGGAACATCTGACGTCGACGCAGATCATCGAGCCGGGCATTCTTGCCGATCGCGGTACGTACTACGGTGCACTCAGCACCGCGGCTCATGAATTTTTTCATGCCTGGAACGTCAAGCGGCTGCGGCCCATTGAGCTCGGCCCGTGGGATTGGACCAAACCGGCGGCAACACGCGGGCTGTGGATTGCCGAAGGATTCACGCAGTATTACGGAATCGAGATGTATCATCGCGCCGGTTTCGAAGAT
>QHXA01000359.1:4679-10508 GCA_003222755.1 Acidobacteriota bacterium | reverse complement strand
CGGCGAATTGCTCATTGACGAGGGCATTCGAGATCTTGTCCTGAATGTAACGGGGCGAGATACCGTCCATACCTTCGCGTGCGGCCTCGCGCTGAAGTTCCTTTACGGAATCCTCGGTGTAGCCGGCCAGCGTCTTTCCATCATAGAGCTTCAATTTCTGAAGCAGCGTTAGGTTGGCTTTTTTCGGCGTTTCCAAACGCGTCAGCGCCGCCCACATGGAGGCCATTTCGATAGTGTGCGGGGCGATGTGTTTGCCGCGGATCCTCTCAGAATTGTAGTCCTTCTCGTACACCTTGATTTCATCACTTAGCTTGGTGATGTACGGGATATCGATCTTCACTGTGCGGTCGCGCAGCGCTTCCATGAACTCGTTGTTCTGAAGCTTCCGATACTCTGGCTCGTTGGTGTGCCCGATGATGACCTCATCAATATCGGTCTGCGGGAACTTTTTCGGCTTGATCTTGTGTTCCTGGCTCGCGCCAAGCAAATCGTAAAGGAATGCGACTTCCAGTTTCAGGACCTCGATGAATTCGATGATGCCGCGATTGGCGACATTGAAATCACCATCGAAATTGAAGGCGCGCGCGTCGGAATCAGAGCCGTAGACGGCGATCTTGCGGTAATTGATGTCGCCGGTGAGTTCGGTGGAATCCTGGTTCTTTTCGTCTTTCGGCTGGAACGTCCCAATGCCGATACGATCTTTCTCGGAAAGCACCAGCCGGCGGACTTTCACATGGTCCATGACCTTGAACCAATCGCCTTTATAGCGGCGGGTCAATTCGCGATACATCTGGCGGCACGCGGGGCAGAGATCGCCTTCCACCTGGATGTCATAGGTTGGATCACTGCTGTTGCGCATCAATTCATCGATTATCTTCGGTCGCTCTTTGGCCGGAATCAGGTGGAGCGGTTCCTCGCGCATCGGGCATGGCAGTTCGTCGTTCACCAAGGCGAAAACTTCCTTTTCAACGTCGTTGGCAATGTTTGTCCAGGCAAACGTGTACACCGCGCCTTGGGGTGTGCGCGAATACTCTTCGAGTCCTTTCTTCAAGAGCCGCACAATCGTGCTCTTGGCGCTGCCGACCGGCCCGTGGAGCAAGATGACCCGCCGCTCCGTGCCGTAATTTCGTGAGGCCGACTTGAAGGTGTCGACGAGATGCGTCAGGCTTTGGTCGATCCCGTAAACCGCGTCACGCCCATTGTGGGCGTAATCCCGGAAGAAGCGGTAGCGCGTGATCTTCTTCTTGTGCTCGACGTGCTCCTCCACGCCGTGCGACAGGAGCATGTCGTAGATCCGCTGGAACGCATTCCGCGTGACCCGCGGAGTTTCCTGAACGAGCCTGAGATAGTCCTCGAAGGATCCTTCCCAATTCAGTTCCTGGTACTCTTGTGCGCTCTGCAGATTCGCCATCGCGCTGAGAATATGTACGGTTTCTGCCTGATCATGCATAGTGTTCACCTGTTTCCATCTTTTAAGCGTCGGGCCCACCGTCCGGATTGCTTCGGTACACCGCTTCGCGGCCTCTTCACTACTCGGCCGGTCCCCCCACGCTGTTCGAGTCGGGCCACCGTCCGGATTTCCACCAAATAAAAAATCGGAAGGTACCGGTGAAGCCAACGTGGTTCACTGCCGGATCGCTTCCGATCATTGGTTTTCAACTCTCGGTCTGTCTCGATGCTCCTACTATAAACCATCGGCAGACACCCCAGGTCCACCATCTTTTGATGTGGTATCTTCCAAAAGGGAAGCGAATTACCATCGGAGCACCTCATGTCGTCCTCTCTGCCCCTGATCGCTATCATCGGACGCCCGAATGTCGGAAAATCCACGCTGTTCAATCGCCTCATTGGCCAGCGCCTACGGAATTGTCAGCTGGCACGGACGTTCCTATGAAGTTGTAGATACCGGCGGCATCCTTCCCGGCGAAGAGACCGAGATCCCGCAACGCATCTTCGAACAAGCACAGATCGCAATCGCGAGCGCGTCGCTGATTTTCTTCGTCGTTGATGGCCGAATCGGCATCACAGTTCCTGATCAAGAACTCGTCCGGCTCCTGCGCCGGATGGCCAAGCCCTTATTCCTGGTTGTCAACAAAATCGAGTCGGAGAAGCAAACGGCGGACACCTCTGAGTTCTACCGTTTGGGCGTCGACCATGTCTTCCCGGTTTCCGCAGAACATGGCCGCGGCATCACCGAACTACTGGACGAGGTTGCAATTTCAATACCAGCGCCTGAAGAGACTGAAAAGGATGCCGCTGACGAGGTTCGCGTCGCCATCATCGGACGCCCGAACGTGGGCAAGTCCACGCTGCTCAACAGACTGGTGGGCCAGGAGCGCGCGATGGTTTCCCCGGTTGCGGGCACGACGCGAGATGCCGTCGATAGCGTGGTGCAACATGCTGGAGGCCGGTATTCGGCGGAAGGGTAAGACGGAACTGAAGGCGGAGAAACTTAGCGTCATAATGGCCCGGCGCCATCTGGAGCGAAGCGATGTCGCGATTCTTGTCATTGATGGCCTCGATGGTGTCACGGCGCTGGACGCCCACATCGCCGGCTATGCCCATGAGGCGGGTCGTTCTGTCATTCTTGCCGTCAACAAATGGGATGCGGTCTCCAAAACCCATCGCGTCACGGCTGACTACGAGAACCAGATTCGCGAGAAGCTTAAGTTCCTTTCTTTTGCGCCAATTGCCTTCATTTCTGCAAAGACGGGTCAGCGTGTCGAAAGGCTATATGGGATGATCAACGAAGTACATAAAGCGCGGTTTGTTCGAATACCGACACGCGATTTAAACGAGTTTCTCCGGCACGAAGTCCTGCTGAGAGGCGGCTTACCTTCAGATGTAAAGATTCGCTACATTGCACAGGTTAAAGTCAATCCTCCGACGTTTGTCATGTTTTCGAACAAAGTGAAGAAGCTCCACTTCTCTTTCGAGCGGTTCATCGAGAACCGGATCCGGGAGCGATTTCCGTTTCCAGGAACGCCGATTATAATCAAGCAACGTGCAAAGGCGACCGGAACCCATGCCCGAGATTCCAGATAAACTTTTCTTCAAGATCAGTGAGGTCTGCGAGATTGTGGGAGTCGAGCCGTATGTTCTTCGGTTTTGGGAGACCGAATTTCCGAATTTCGCTCCCGAAAAGTCCAAAGCCGGGCATCGCGTATATAAAAGGAAGGACGTGGAGAATGTCCTGCGGATCAAAGAACTCCTATACGACCGCGGCTTTACGATCGCTGGGGCCCGGAAACAGCTTTCGAAGTCACGACGATTGAAGGAGGTGGACCGCGACGAAGTTCTCACTCGGGTCCGTAATGAACTGCAGGATATCTTGACTTTACTGCGACGGAAAACCTAAAGTGAGGTCATCGGGACGTAGCGCAGCCTGGTAGCGCACACGCTTGGGGTGCGTGTGGTCGGAGGTTCAAATCCTCTCGTCCCGATTTTTTCTTGCCTGCCATGCAGCACATTCTCATTACAAACGATGACGGCATTCAGTCCCCCGCGCTCGCGGCGCTTGCGGGGGCGCTTTCCGGTCTCGGCGATGTGACCGTGGTCGCGCCTGACCGAGAAAGGAGCGCGACCAGCCACTGCATTACTCTAGACCAAGCCGTTCCATACCAGCAACTGTCGGCCAATCGTTTTGCGGTTGAGGGGACACCGGTGGACTGCGTTCTCGCCGCGCTGCTGCGGATATTGAAGCAACGCCCGTCTCTCGTCATTTCGGGCGTGAATTGTGGCTGGAATATCGGGAGTGACATCTTGTATTCGGGAACTGTTGCCGCTGCATCAGAGGCGGCGCTCCAGGGAATTCCCGGAATTGCGGTCTCGACATACCCGCATGGCGACTACACGTCAGCGGCGCAAATTGCCGGCCGAATTGCCACGCACGTACTGGAGCATGGTCTGCCGCCGGACGTGATCCTGAATGTGAACTGTCCGCTGAAATGGAACGGCGAGTTTCGCTTGACCCGGCAGGGCCGCAGGTCAGCAGAGCCGCTCACCGATTATGAAGCAATTAGCTTAGGCTACGTTTCGATCTCGCCGCTTCAGATTAATCGGACCGCGCACACGCATTTCGAGCACTTCAGTAGATGGCCCGAGCAACTCGGCGCCTGGCAAGCCGCAAAGCTGTAGGGGCGGTCTGTGACAGTCTGTGACCGCCCCTACGGCCGCAAGTCACACGACGCGTTTGATTTCTTGTATCCCACTCGTCCTGAAAGTTCGTTCTAGTTTTGCCACGTCTTCGTCAACCGGCTCTTCCACGGCCACCATTATCTTCCCCTGCGAAACCTCAGCATCATAAACGTGCGACCGCATTGTCGGCAGCTCTGTCGTCACCATCAAGCTCACCACCGTTGCCAGAATGCTCCCCAGCATTGTCAGTTCAAACATGATGATGATATTCGGCCACCATGCCACAATCGGCATCCCGCCCGTCACGATCGGCCATAAAGTTTCCGTCAGATATGCCAATGTCAACCCGCCAGTCAGGCCGAGCGCGCCTCCGCCTGCGGCGATCCAGAAGATCCATGTCTGCTTGTACCGGTGGCTGAACTCGTACTCCTCGTAAGGTTGAGAAGTGATCACGGTAATGGAACCATCCGGAACGCCCTGCCGGCGCAGTTCATTCACCGCGCGCTGCGCCGAATCCGGGTTGGAATACAAACCGTAGATTGCTTTCACGGCCGCACTCTCCAAAGCGCGCGCTGCTCTTCTTCCTCTTCCGCAGTCAGCAGCGGCTGTGCGTGGCCACCGACTTTCAATTCCCAAATCGAAATGATTGGCACGGCTTTCGAGAAGAGCGTGTACAGCAGCACCATCGCGGCAAAGGTCGCGATGGTGATCATGATCTCCACGGGCTGCGGCCGGTAGTAGCTCCAGGTGTAGGGCAGGTTTTTCCTTGCGAGCGACGGCACAACAATCAGAAATCGCTCCAGCCACATGCCGGCGACGATGGTGGATGAGGCAATCACGCAGCCCGTGATCGTGCGCAGTCTTTTGATTGCAAGTATGGGGAACGGGATAACGAAATTGCAAAACACCATTGTCCAAAACAGCGGGGCATACGATCCGGTCTGCGTTTCCCAAAACACCGCCATTTCGGCGGGTGCATTTCCATACCATGTCGTGAGCCGTTCTGCGAACGTGAAGTATCCCCACAGCAGACTCATCAACAACAATAGTTTGCCGAGATTCTGAAAATGCACGGGATGGAGATACTCCTCCAAATGCAGTGCCTTTCGAAGCACCGCCATGGCGACGATCAGCGCAGCAATGCCACTGAAGATTGCGCCGGCGACGAAGTAGGGACCAAAGACCGTCGAGTGCCACATCGGGACCGGAGACATGGAGAAGTCGAACGACACAATGGTGTGCACCGATACGGCGACCGGCACAATTGCAATCGCCATCACTTGCATGGCGGCTTCCAACCGATGCCACTGCTTCGTTGTTCCTTGCCAACCCAACGCCAGCACGCCATAAACTCTGCGCCGCCAGCCGGTCATCTGATCCCGCATGAGTGCGCAATCGGGAATAATCGGCAGGAGCAGGAAGAGCGTGCTGCCGGTCAGGTACGTCGAGATGGCGAAGAAATCCCACGCCAGGGGCGAGCGCAGGTTGGGCCAGATCTGTCTTTCGCTCGGATAAGGAATCAGCCAGAAGAACAGCCATGGCCGGCCAAGATGGATGATGGGAAACAGAGCGCCGATCATCAGCGCAAATACGGTGATGACCTCGGCGCATCGAGTGACCGGCCGCCGCCATGTCGCATTCACCAGGCGCAAGATCGCTGAGATCAGCGTCCCGGCGTGGCTAATTCCGATC
>QHXA01000359.1:0-4468 GCA_003222755.1 Acidobacteriota bacterium | reverse complement strand
CGGGAGCGTCCCCAGATCCCCAAGTAACTTCGTCCCACGAGACGACCGGGAAAGACGGGATACTTCGTTCTCCGGATCGTTCAAATCACCGAACACGAGCGCCGACGTCGGGCATGATTGCACGCAAGCCGGCTTGATCTCGCCGTCTTTGACTTCGCGATTCTCGGCCTTGGCCTGATCTTTTACCGCGGTGATCCGCTGCACGCAAAATGTGCATTTTTCAACCACCCCGACTTCGCGGACTGACACATCCGGATTTAGCGACAGTTCAAGTGGGCGGTCCCACACCGGATTTCCGAAGTTGAAAAACCGCACATTGTATGGACACGCGTTCGCGCAGTACCGCGTACCAATGCACCGGTTGTACACCTGCGCGTTCAGGCCCTCTTCAGTGTGGTGACTCGCATAGGTGGGGCACACCGGCTCACATGGTGCGGCGTCGCAGTGCTGGCACATGACCGGCCGGAACTTCACCCGCACATCCGGGAACTCACCTTCATAGTACCGTTCGACCCGAATCCACGCGATGCTTCGTCCTTTTGCCGACTGCTCCGGTCCCGCAATGCGAATATTGTTTTCGGTCCGGCATGCCGTGACGCAGGCCTCGCAGCCCGTGCACCGGTCCAGATCCACCGCCATTCCCCATCGATGCGTCATCTGTGCACCCCCTCGCCCGGATAATCCCTTAACGATCCCGCAAACAGCACCAACCGCCCATCCGCATTCGCGACTTTCGCAATCTTCACCCGCGTGGCTGCCCAGGCCAGCGCTCCGGTCTCTGGTTCATAAACCGGCGCCAAGATGCCAATCGGATTCTCCCCCCGACCGCTCGCATACCGCGTGTAGTTCTCGTGTCCCTGTCCCGCTGGCATCGCGATGACATCCGGTGCAATACCCGGCGAGGGAAACGCCGGCACTCGGATCGATCCCTGGCTGGACGTGATCTCCACCAGATCGCCTTGCCGGATGGCGAGCTTTTCCGCTGTTTGCATATTGATCTCGACCCAGCTGCTCCACATCGCGCTGGTCATCGGATCGGGCAGCTCTTGTAAGAGCGGCAAGTGTGCCAGCGAACCGTCGAGAAATGCGGTCGATGGATAGGGCAGTAAATGAAATCCGTACTGGTTCGCATCTCCATCGAATTGGGGATCGGAGTATTTCACTGTGGGGGCCGCCTGTAATCGGCCAGGGCGGTCATTTGTTGATGCTGCGCGCTGTCGCGCTTGCGCTTCGCGAAGCGCCCCTACCGTTGCCTCTTGCTTCAACATATCCTCAAACTTTTGCCATGGCAGATTGATGGGTTTTGCCAATCGCCTGCCCACTTCGAGCAGCACATCCGGCGTCGATCGCGTGTCATGCAGAGGCCGCATCACTGGCGGCGCGACGGTGGATACTGTCGCCTTAGCTCCTGATTCCGGCGCTGAGTGCACCCACGACTCCAGAAACGAATGGTCCGGAAGAATCAGATCCGACAACACACTCGTTTCATCAATGAAGTTCCCAAAACTGACGATGTAGGGAACTTGCAATAACGCGTCACGGACTCTCAGCGCCTTTGATGACGCAAACACTGGATTGGCTCCATCAATCAACAAGACCTGCGTGTCGCGACTGATACCAATTTCGTTGCCTCTGATGAAATTGGTCTGTATCCGCGAACTTGTTGCCGGCGTGAAGTAAATCCCACCTGGAGTGTCGAGGCTCCCGACCAGCGCATTGAGAGCGTTCACCGCCAGCGCATTGAACAACCCGTTCGTCTGCGCCACTGCCGCGCCTGCAACGATCGCCATCGCCGGTGTTTGTTCTGCGAACTCTTTCGCCAGCCGTTCAATGCGGGCGGCTGCCACGCCGGTTTTCTTTTCGACATCCTGCGGCGTGTAAGCGCTCAACCCACCGGTCCACCCGTCAATCATCATTCCCGGCCGCCCCGCATCCGCGGCCTTACGCGCGCCCGACTTCATGATGACGTTTGCAAGCCCCAATGCGAGCACGCCTTCCGTCCCCGGCTTCACCGGCACCCACTCGTCTGCATTGGCGCCGGTTTGCGACATCCGATACTCCACCTGCACAAACTTCCCGCGACTGCCGGAGCGTCCCTGGCGCATGTGTCCATATCCGACGTTCTGCGACACCGGCGAATTCCACGTGCCCAGGAAATCTGCGCCAAAAGAAATCACGTACTTGGATTCGGCCAAATCGAGCGTCGGTAATTGCTCGTTGCCGAAGCTGAGCGTGTTTGCGCGCCGCACCACGTCGTCTGCGAAAAACTCGAAGACCATCGGTGGCGCCGCGCCAAATCGATTCGCAAACTGCGCCATCAATTCGCCCCGCATTCCATGGCGCCGACCCGTCAGAATGGCAAGCGCCTTCTGGTTGTTTGCGGTCGCGAGCGCGTCAAGCTTTGCAATGAGCTCTGCGATTGCTTGCTCCCAGGAAATCTCCTCGAATTTCGCGTTGCCGCGCCCGCCGGCGCGCTTGAGCGGGTGGCCAACGCGATCGGGGTGATACGTGATTTCGAGGGCAGCCTGGCCCCGCGTGCACAGCTTCCCCTGGCTGATCGGATGCTGCGGATCGCCCTCCAGCTTTTTCGCGAGCCCCATCTTCGTGACGCCTAGCTTTCCGTCCCGGATGACTTCGGCATCGCCTTCCATCACACGCACAGTGACCCCACAGCCGGCCGGGCATAGCGGGCAAATGCTGGGTTTCCAAACCGCGATACCAGGTACAAGCCGATCTTCCGGAACAAAACGGATGAGGTGATATTCGGGATTTCCGCAACTGGCTAGCGTCGCGCTGGTGCCCGTGAGTGCAGAAAATTTTATGAATCGGCGGCGGTCCATATTTTTTAACGTCGGGCCCACCGGCCCGGCTTCTGTCGGTACGCCGCCTTCGGCGGCCTTCTTAATGGCACTCGGGCCGGTCCCACGTCCACGTCAATAGTGGCAGGTCAGGCAATCGTTCGATGCGCCTTTCTGCTTGTGACAATCGATGCAGAAGCCCATGGTGTGATTGACGACCCGCTCCGCCACAGTCATCTGCGTGAGATCGCCGTGACAGGTGGCACAATCGACACCCGCGCGAATGTGCGGGGAATGATTGAACCGCAGGTGCGACTCCTCGACAAATCCATAGACACGCTGCCATGGCATGTCTTCACCGCGTTTCGCGTGGTCGCGCAGCAACTGAATCCGCGAGTCTTTGGGGTCCCCAATATCTTCGTGACAACTCATGCAAATGTTGATGCTGGGAATGCCGGCGCGCGGGCCAGTCTTCACGCCAGTGTGGCAGTCCTGACAGTAGACTCCGATATCCTCCGTATGAATCTTATGAGGGAAGTCAATCGGCTGCTGGGGTTTGGGCTTGACGTTTAAAAAATGTTTGGCGGCGTCGCCGAAACTGGCGTGTGCCGTCGTGAATGCGGGCGAGCTCCATCGCTTGGACGCGTACGGATCTGTAACCGGGCTCGAGTACCCCGGTACATTGGGCTGTTGCACACAACCGGCGACACTAATAACGGTGACGAGCAGCGCCATCGTCGTGATTTGCGCCCGGCTGTCGGTAGGATGCGTCTCCACTGTTCCCGAAAATCCGCTCGGTTGTGAGATTAGATTCGCCTTGTTTTTTCTTTTTTTGTAGGCGAAAACGGACAGGACTCAAGACTGACGCCGGGTTCGCCCCAGCCTCCGTACTGAAACTCGGAAAGTTATCACACGCACTCCCAGCCTTGCAACGCCAGCACCGCGTGAAGCTCTCATGCTAAACTATTCCGGTTTGTCATCGGGGCGTGGCTCAGCCTGGTAGAGCACCTGGTTCGGGACCAGGGGGTCGGAGGTTCAAATCCTCTCGCCCCGATTAATTCATTCAAAAAGATACAGCCCGTTTCGGAATGTCTCCGGACGGGCTGTAGATGTTTTTGTAGATGTAATTTCCTCAGCGATTTTCTCCCTTCAATACATTTCAACAGCGCCGTCGCGAACTTCCGTCGATAGAAACTTAAAACGCACCGCAATAGAAAAGGTGTACTGCGTTCGCTGGACGACATGTACCGAACTGGTACACTTGAATCAGATCATCTGCGACTTTGCTCGAATGCCGCTCGAATGCTGACCTAATATGGCCGTGGGCCACGCCATCCTCAAAATACGGGTTATCAGGCCCTGCTTGCCACATTAAAGAAATCTAAAAGGCTTGCCTTCCGAAGTCGAATCACTTCGCCAGACAACCAACATCTGATATCTGATGGTTACGAATCCTCAATCAATTGACAAAGAGCCTCTCACGACGGGCACGAATTTCACGAGGCATGGACGGCGCGTAAAGCGCTGCAGCTGTTGCTTCCGCGGGACAACCCGTATTCGAAGTGGCGAGCATCGGAAGCGCCTAGCGTTCCGCACTCGGCCGGATTCGACACCAGATTACCCGCTTGCCGCAGAAGCGCGATCAATCTCGTTTTCGCGCTGTCATCGTC
>QHXA01000358.1 GCA_003222755.1 Acidobacteriota bacterium | reverse complement strand
CGAGTCTTCAGCAGGACGGGCTGATCGTCGAGAACCCAATCACAGACGTATTCGTAGCCTTCCTCGGCCAGGATATCTGGTGTGTCCCACGTTTCGGTAAGGCCGGGTCCCAACCATCCGCGTGGCGCCCGTTCTGCAAATTGGCGAATGGCGGTGGTAGTTTTTACGATATCGGCGCGTTCATCCGGAACCTTCTGCATGTTCTTCTGAGTGAAACCATGCCCCATGAATTCCCATCCGCGTTGCCGGGCCGCTAGCGAGATTGGTTCATAAGTCTGTATTGCAGCGCCATTGATCGCCAGCGTGGCACGAATTTTCAATCCATCCAGGACTCCTAACATTCGCCAGAAGCCCACGCGGTTTCCGTATTCATGCCAAGCCCAGTTTGGGATATCGGGCTCCGGCGAGCCGCCAGCCGGAGGAGTCAAGACGGTCCGCGGCATCGGCTCGCGTGGATTCCATTCCTCAACATTCACGATGACCCACACGATGAGGCGGTCGCCGCCGGGCAAAGTAAGTCTGGGACGGTCCTTGATGGCCGAATAGGCAAGGCGCTCGGTGGGTAACATGCTTATGCCTCCTGACCCGGACGAGCCGGAATCAAAGTGCGTCATTTGTCGTTGCCGCTCTCAAAAATTCAAGCGAACGGATCCTTTGAAAAACCGTCTTTGGTCGCCCTTTTCCTGAATGGAACCGAAGGGAGTATTGCCATTAATGTTCAGAATGGGATTCGCCGGTACAGGATGATTGAAGACGTTCGTCGCATCCATTCGAATTTGCAGGCTCTTCGATTCCGTAATCTTCACCATTTTGCTGAGCGCGGCGTCAAAGGCCCAGGATCCGGGAAGCTCCATCGTTTGCCGGCCGAGTGTGCCTCTCTTCCCTGGCGTGGGGTTTTGCAGGAGAATCTCGCCTGTCTTGGCGTCGGTAACCGCCTGAATCGTGCAATAGGACTTCAAGTCTGTTGCGACGGTGGCACATTGAGGATCAGGAACTCTTGGGAAGCGAGAACCGAAGAAGGTTCCGAAATCTCCATTCCATTCAACCTTGCCGAAGCCTTTTGAGGGGAAAGCTCCGACGACGTCCGGCGCTGAGGCCGCATACAGCCCAGTCGGACTCGTGGTGATGCCATTCAGGTAGGTAGCACTGAGGCTAGCCGGTTGTCCGGTGTTTAGATTGATAATGAAGCTCGTCTGCCAACCCTCGACCAGGCGTGCTAACACTCCGGAGCTGTTGCGGAATAAAAGCCTGCCTGGTCCGGCAGGTAGCTCAAAGGTGCCGTACGAACGGAAGTCGTGCGTCACGTGGTTCGGACTGAGCGCATAGTCTTTGTTGCGTTCAACAGGATTCGTGAAGAGGGGTACCGTATTCAATCCGGAACCTAACGCGGCTCCAACGAGAGGAGTCTCCAAAGATCTCGACCAGATATACGTGCCCTGAACACTGAGACCTTGCGTCGGCCGCAATGTGCCCTGCACCTGGAGCGAGTGGTAGTTGGATTTGCCGGAGTTGGTCCAGTAGTTGGCCTGAGCAAATTGGGGATTAGCTACGATCCAGTTTTCCGGGAATAATCCGGCAGGCACAATGAGTGCATCGGCTATAGCCGTTCCTCCCGGGACGTTGAATCCTCTATTGGCGCGGCGCAATACATTGCCGCGTTCCCCGCCCACTCCAGGAACCGCTCCGGATGCGCCACTGCCGATCCCGTTATAGACGTTGAGGGAGTTCGCGACGGTAAAGAAATCTCCATTGGCCAGCGCATCTCTGAATGTGGTGCTGAGCCGAAGATGCTGAGAGCCTCTCTGAGTGGTTCCATTCACGGCCCCGCACAGCGCGCTTGGGTTCGATGCATCGCATCCGCGCACGTTAGGATTCAGATTCAATCCAAGAAACATCTGATCGAACAGCGCAACGTCTTCTCCGCGTCGCGTACGTTCGAGAGCGTCGAACAACGCCCGATTGTAGAAGACGTCAGGGGAATTGAGATCGAAGAAGCCGGTCAGCCCTGTTCCGCGGGTACCGATGTAGCGAAGATCCAACGTGAGGTTCCGCGAGAGTTCCCGCGTTATCGAAAGCGTCAGGTTCTGGATGTAGGGCGTGTAGTAGTGTGGGTCGAAGGCAGCCGCGTTCTGGTTCTGTTTTTGAAGTGGAATCGGCTGCATTGGCGGTACGGGAGGAGGTATCGGAATCAAGCTTGTCAAGGTTCGAACATCGAAGTAAGAACCGTCCACGGGCCCCTGCGTCTGCGCGTTGTTCAAGAACCCAGGAGTAGCAAAGATGAAGTTGCTGAGATTCCCCGCGTGGCCGCCTCCGACGTAGCTGATCTGGTAACCGCCTCGAACATTGGTTTTCCCTTTGCCGAACCAGGGAACCTGCCACGCGAAGCCGACTGCGGGACCAAAGTTGTTCCAGTCGTTCGGATAAATGGTTTGCTTTGGCTGGTTGGTCTTCGGTCCGACAAATTCAACTTGTGTGAGGAGGTTGAGATCGACGCCATTATCGGGACGCATCCACCGATCGAAGCTCCGCCCCGAAACCCCGAATAGCGCCAAAGCATCTTGTCCACCTACTGGTCTGATGGACAAACCCTGTCCTTCATACGGCACGCCGTAATACTCGTAGCGGATGCCCGCGTTCAGTGTGAAGGAAGGATGCAGTTTCCAATCGTCTTTGAAGAATATGGAGAACTCATTCTGATGAGGTTCAGTGATCTTCCTGTTTTTGTCGACATAACTCAGCCACTGATTGTGATGATCGGGCGACTGGATGAAGTAGTACTGCGACGCGTTGTTCACCGAGCCGGCAAGGAAATACAGAAGACTGTTTGCCGTGGTCTGGTTCGTCGACACCAAACCGGGGAAGTTCGAGGCGTTCGCGAATGCCGCATTCGGGTTCAAGCCCGCGCCACCAGTCGCCTTCGGGATGGGCGCCGTGGGCGTTTCCGATCCCCGTGTGTACGTGAAACGGGTATCAAATCCACCTTTGAAACCATGTTTTCCCTTCGTCCAACTGATCGTATCCGCATAACTCGATAGAGGGGTCTTGTTCCCCTGTTGAGCGCAATTCGTCACGCAAAAATAATTATTCGCGCTCATCGCGCCCACGCTTGCAGGCACGTATCCGATGGGAAATCCCTGGCCTCCCTTCAGAAGAAACGACTCGGGGATCTTCCGTTTTTCGGGATCAGTCACTTCCCATGGCGCCCAGATGACTTGAAAACTCTCTCGAAACCCGTAGCGAGCTTCGTTGAGTAGCGTCGCTGTTAGTGTGGATGTGAAATTCAACGTCAGGACTTTCGGACGAACAATGGTTTCCGAAGTGAAATTCCCGGGCCATACAGTCGTTAAAGCTAGAAGGTAGTCGCCATCGAGCCATTCATAGCTGTAATTAGCAGCAACCTTGTGGCGTGAATTGAAATTGTGATCGATCTTCGCGTTGATTTGCTTGCGGTCGGCATCGAAGCTCGTGCCGGTGGCCAAGCCATAGTTGGCGGCGTTGTGCCCTCTCCGAACCCATTGGTGAACGGCTGTGTTGAGACCATCTCCACCGTCGAAAATGTTCGCATGCGGCATCACAGTTAGGTATTTCTGGGTAACTCCTGCTGGATCCAATCTGGTGCGATTTGCATCCCAGGGTGTGCTCCCGATGACCGCGTCAGAACAATCGGGCTTCGTGGGTGTGTTCATGACGGGCCCAAATACGCTGGAGTATCGAAGCTGGCCGGTGTAGGGTGTGCCATTCGGATTTGTCGCTGGCCGGACGGGAGTGCCAAAAGAATCAACCGATGCAATCGTCGGAACAC
>QHXA01000357.1:9623-13572 GCA_003222755.1 Acidobacteriota bacterium | reverse complement strand
ATTCCGGTTTCGCTGCCCTAGAACGGACAGCACTCGGCGGCACTCTGCAGAGCTCTACCAGAGCACTTCCACAGCTTCGGATTCGATGATGGCCTCATCTTTCGTGATGAGCGGCACAGCTTTGATCCGCGCGGTGGCGACGATCGAGATGTCGAACAGATCGGAATCGGGTTGGAATTCCCATGAAAGGCGTAGGACATCGAAATCCATGGGCGCCAGCGCAAATCCAGGCTGTGCGATAAGAGCTTCGGCCCAGTCCGGGTAGGATTGCTTGAAACGGATTCGACCCAGTCGGTGAACCAATGCTCCCTCCCAAATGGCCATTGCGGGAACCCAAATCAGCACGTCTCCACGGCTCGCTCTCTCGAAAACGCGTAATGCCTTTCTGGAAAGTTTCCGCAGCGAATCCGTCGAGTACCAGAGAAGCGGATGCGTGTCGGTCACATACGCGGGCACCAGATTCAGTCTTTCTTGTTCGGAATGCGCCGAAGAGGCTTAAAGCCAAACATTCGGGCGATAATTCGGGAAGCTTCTTCCAGGTCGCCCAACAGCGTAGCGGATCCCTTCAGCCGCCATTCCGGTTGAAACCGCTCCGCCTTTGCAAGGCGGGAAAGTCTTTGCGAGCGTTGCCTATCGGGCCGCGAGTGGCCGGCCTCCCATCGCCAAACCGTGTTCTTGGGGACGCCCAAGAGCCGACCGAACTCGGCTTGCGTTCTTCTACCCCTCAGCTTCCTCACCTTCTCAGCTGTCCAATTCTCGGTGACTTCCAATTTTCCTCCTGAGATCTTAATCTACATCCGAGTCTACATGATGATGAGTCCACTTGTTTCGCTAACGCGTGATATATTCCATCGCATGAAAATTAAAGTTGCACCAAAGGGAATGGGACTCAACGATTTCGTTGCGCTCGAAGAAGGGTTCTTCGCGGCAGAAGGAATGCAGGTTGAAATCGATTGGAACACCTTTCGAGGCACGCAATCGAGTTGGAAAGGAATGGAGTATTTTGAGCGGCCGCAAGACAAAGCCGTCGGCGAGCAGGTGATCCAATGCGCTTGCCTGTGGGGAACAATCAGCAATGCGAGCGCGGGCATGGGCCTGATCGTTCCGGACTGCTACGGCATCTCACCGTGGTCGATCTTTGTCCGGCCGGAGTCTAAGATCCACAAACCCGAAGACCTGCGCGATGTGCCGGTCGCGGTCGGCATGCGAGCCGGCAGTCACTTCAACGTGCCGTACCGGCTCGAGAAGTACATGCCGCTCGAGCACATCAAGACGGTGAACATTGGCGGTTTCGGCGCGCGCCTCAAAGCGCTGCTCGATGGAGAGGTCGAGGCCGCGAGTTTGCTGCCTCCGCAGATCGACATGGCCATCCAACTCGGCTTGCGCGAAATCATTGCGGACGAATTCAAGACTCTGTGGTGGGTTCCCGAATCCGCTCCGGACGCCGCGGTCCGCGGCTATCTGCGCGGACTCGATCGCGCCGAGCGCGCCCTCGAAGCGGATTTGCCAAAGTATTTGCCGTTGTGGAAGCACTGTGTGCCGCCGGAATTCCGGGATCGAGATTGGGACTTCAGCCGATTCACTCGCGGCGAGCGGTTTGTCTATCAACCAATCACCCGCGAGGAATTCGACGAAGTGCTGCAGCAGGTCGAGCGGTGGGGACTCGATCAGTACTTGAAAGACCGGTCGTTTGAAAATCTGATGTATCGATGAACCTACAGTCAGAACTCGCGAAGTCGGCGAGAACGTATGCGGATATCGGCAAAGAAGCAGACAAACCGCCACACGACCGGCAATAAATCTCAACAAACACAGTCATTCCGGATGGCAGCGAAGATGCCCTACTGCTTCGTGGCGCGGAAATCTCCGCGTTGGCCGTCGTGCGTCCAGGTTCCGGTCATCGTGTTCCCGGTGACTTTTCCATCGACGATGTAGTGCACGATGCGGCCGCCGTTGCCCTCGGCGTCGAACTCCATGGAGATGTCTCCGGTGTCCGACTTGTATGAGGCTTTCGTGAGCGGCAGGGATCGAGGTCCTGCTTGCACCGCACCACGCAGATTCGTACCATTCCATCGCAAATCCACGCTGATGGATTCGCGTCGGTCCGAACCGGCGTCGTAATCTCCGGACCACGTTCCGCTTGGAGGCTCGCCCGAAACGGCCGGTCGAGGCGCGCATGCTGAAAGCAGTAACAACGCAATCGCGAGGACGTTTTTCATTTCGATTTCATCTTCTTTTGATATTCGGGGTACATCGTCTCCGCGCCGCCGAGCGCGGCTTCTACCGGAAGATGGTGCTTGTCGGCGAACTCACCCAGGAACGGATTCTGGCCGGGCAAGTAGTTGGGCACGGCATCGTCTGGCCTGTCGACTTCAACGACAGGGTCACACGGATATAACCAATTTTGACCTTCCTGGACCAGAACTTGAAAATCCTGAGTCTTGATCAGCGGCTCGGTCAGGTAAACGGGATCGGTCAGTATGCTCACGTGCGTCAGATGATCGCCATGTCGAATGTAGTGCTCGGTCAGCGTCGCGCGATCGCTTTGCGGCAGGCCGTTCCGCCGCAGCCATCCTTGTTTGATATGCGTGGTGTAGACGGTGAGCATGTTGCCTTCCCATTTTCCTGTGGAGAATCCCATGAACGTGTGCGGCGCTTCTTCGGCCGGATGCGGCCGTCCGTCCATCCAAATCGTTCGCCACTGTTCATACGTGCTGATGTACTGCTTGATCGCGATCACGCGCTGCGATTGGGGATCTTTCTCTTCCCAGATGCGCAGATTGAGAGGTCCGCGATAGATGTAGGAAACCACGTGCACGCGGCATTGGTGCTCCGGCACGGTCAACCGCTCCGCATCCCAACTCAACGCGAATTGCCGTGCGCCTTCCGTGATCGGAAGCCCCAGGTAGTCGACGAGGTCGGGGCCCGGCCCGCGTTCCTGTTGATCTTCCATGCGGATCGGCGCCCAGTTGCCGGAGAGGTCCACTCCGGGAGAAGCGTTGAAGGCTCCGGCGGTTTGAGAGAAGGCGGGAAGGCTGATGAGGCTCAACAGAACCGTCAAAGCAACGTTTCTCGCGAACATGATGCGGCATATCCTATCATCCCGATGGAACGAAAGTAAGATGGGCGAAGCACGACGGACGGTAAACGGAAATTTCGAAATTGGACGAATCCTGCATCTCAAATCCGAAATCCGAAATATCAGATTGGACCCTCGCACCTGAGACAGTCCAATTTGCCATTTCGGATTTCGGATTTGAGATGCAGGATTCGTCCAATTTCGAAATTTCCAGATTGCTTCATCTGACAAACCGGAGCGATACAAAAGGGAACCTCACATGAACATACGAACAATCATTCTGTTGCTCGTGGCTCTCCAATCCCAGACCTCTTCCGGCGATATCAAAGGAACGGTTACAGACTCCACCGGCGGTGTGTTGCCCGGCGCCATGATCACGGTCACCAACATCGATACCGGCGTCGAACGCTCGGCAGTTTCGGACAACGGCGGCAGTTTCAGATTCTTCTTGTTGCCGCCGGCCGAATATGAAATCAAAGTTCAGGTTCCGGGCTTTTCCATCTACACGCGGCGTCCGGTACAGGTCACGGTTGGTGAAACCGTTTCGATCGATGCGGTCTTGCAGCCGGCATCGGTCCAGCAAGAAATACTCGTTCAAGAAGTAGCGTCACAAGTCGAGACCGAGAAGACGCAGCAGGCCGACACCATCACGGAACGGCAGATCGAAAGTCTTCCGATTAACGAACGGAACTTTCTCAATTTTTCATTACTCACTCCCGGCGTTACGGATTCGAAGGCGCTCGTCAGTTTCACGCTGCCCCAAGCGCCGACATCCGGATTGTCATTCCTCGGTCAAAGCGGCCGGGCGAACAATGTCACGATCGATGGCGTGGATAATAACGACGATGCCGTTGCCGCCGTGCGATCCAC
>QHXA01000357.1:0-9529 GCA_003222755.1 Acidobacteriota bacterium | reverse complement strand
TTCAACGGAACTGTCTTCGCTTTCATCCGTAACGAAGCACTGGATGCAAGGAACCCTTTCGCGTTTGGGCCAAACAATAGCCGGATCGATCCGCCTTATAACAGGCTTCAATCCGGTTTCATCTTTGGCGGTCCGATAAAGAAGGATCGGACCTTCTTCTTGTTGTCATACGAAGGCCTGCGCCAGCGCGAATCGCGCTTCGTCACCTTCCTCGAAAACACAGAGTTCTTTCAGCCTACCGCATCGCAGCGCGCGTTGATTCAAGGTCTGAGCACAATTCCGAATCCGGTGCTTCAAGGTCTCGGCGCCACGTTGAATAGCATCCTGACAACATCGCGGCAATCGTTTCCGGAAACGGTCGCCCTGCTCGAATCCAATAGCGGCGTGTTTCCTTTTCGAAACAACGACAACACGGCATCGCTTCGGCTGGACCATTCGCTCTCGCGCTCCAATCAAATATTTGGCCGGCTGACGTTCTCCGACGTCGATACGATTGGTGGCGGAACCGGCGGCCTGAAGACGCCATCACGCGGAGCGAATTACATCATTCAGGACTACGCGGGCGTTTTCGGCGACGCCCATTTCTTTGGGTCGCACCGCGTGAACGAATTTCGATTCCAATTTGCGAATCGGGATTACAACGCGCTTCCCGCCGATCCCTTTGGACCAGAGATTACGATCAACGGCGTCGCGGCGCTGGGCCGGGATTTCTATCTTCCATCGAAGCGCAACGAGAAACGATGGCAGTGGCTCGACAACATGACCGTCGTTGCGGGCAAGCACGAGATCAAGTTCGGCGGTGACGTCCACTACATTCCATTCGATACGACCACAGAAGTGTTCCTCGGCGGCCGGTTCATCTTTGGTGAAGGCATTCCGTTGGGGCTCGTCGGCGACACGCTTGTCGGACCGGGCACCAGCGCGACGGTTGCGGCAACGTTGGCCGCGGCGGGTCGCGCGGATTTGATACCGAACATCTCGGCTTCGATTACCTCGGTGCAGGCTTTCAATTTTGGATTGCCGATTGTGTATCAACAAGGGTTCGGTAATCCGAACGCTACGCTCAGTAATAAGATCTTTGCGGCATACGTTCAGGACAATTTCAAAGCCGCGTCGAAACTGACGGTGAACCTCGGTCTCCGCTACGACATGGAATTCCAGCCGCCTCCGGTTCATCGCGATCGGAATAATTTCGGGCCTCGGATTGGTTTCTCCTACAGCCCGGATTCCCGCACCGCCATCCGCGGTGGCTATGGCATCTACTTCGCGCCGTTGTATGAAGCCGCGGCGTTCGTCGCGCGTGTTTTGGATGGTACGCAAATCTCGCAGGTCTTCGTTCCCTTGACGGGATTGCCGGCCTTAGGGATTAATGCGACGTCGGCGCAGGTGTGGGGCCTGGCAACCCAACGAAACATACTCGGCAAACGCACGCTCACTGCAGCGGATATTGCGCCGCTCGGCCTGCGGCCGGGAGTCACGCCTCCGGTGCTGCTCCGAACCGATTCGAATCTGGTCAACCCCTATAACCAGCAATTCAGCTTTGGCGTCGATCGCGCTGTTGCTGGACTGAACGTCAGCGCGAACTACATTGGAAACCGTGGGGTGAAACTCCTTCTATCGCGCAATGTGAATCTCAGGCAAACCGGAACGAACGCGTTTGGCCCCGTGTTCGGGCCGATTAACCCGAGAATCCTGCAAGACAATCGAGTGGAGTCATCCGGTAGTTCGATTTACCACGGATTGGCGATAAGTACGACGAAGCGTTACAGCGACCATTATCAGCTGCAGGTTTCTTACACGCTGGGAAAAGCAATTGATGATGCCGTTGACTTCATTACCGATCTCCAGCCGGCCAATCAACTGAATCTGCGCAACGAGAGGTCGTTGTCCGCATTTGATCAACGGCATCGGTTGGTCGTCAGCAGCGTTCTCGACCCGATTGCGGGCGTTACGGTCGCGCCGATCTTCACGTACGGCAGCGGGCATCCGTTCAACCTGCTGCTCGGATTCGATGCGAACGCGGATACGAATGCGAATACGGACCGCCCTCCGCTCGCAGGCCGTAATACGGGCCGCGGGCCCAACTACATCGACTTCGACTTGCGTGTGGCGAAGGAGTTCCGTTTGCGCGGCGATTCGGATTTCCGATTAGAGGGAATCGTCGAAGCGTTCAATCTGTTCAACCGGGTTAATTTTTCCGGCGTGAATAACATCGTTGGAACCACGCCTCTCCCGACTTATCGGGTGGAAGGGAAGCGGAATGCGAAGCCCGTCGATCCGCTAGGTTTCACGTCAGCATTCGATCCGCGCCAGATTCAGCTCGGCGTGAAGCTGAAGTTTTAGCCATATGCACGCCGGAGGCGTGCCCGGAAATTAGCCAGGGGTACGCGTTTTTGCGTACCCCTGGTATTCCACCCGCGTCTTTCGGGGAGAGCTAATCCCCTCCTCAGCCCTTCTCTTGAGGCTGCGCGCTATCGCGCTTGCGCTTCGCGCGCCAAGGAGGGGATTACGCGCTTCCCAATCCTAAATTCCAGGCGTACGCAAAAAACGCGTGCGGTGGGCTAGCCAGACTGACTAACAATTCAGGAATTCTTCAGAGAACTGCAGATTAATTTTGGAGGTACAATGCGGTCCCGAAGCGCTCTCTAATTTAATTGTTGGAAAGGACTGCAATGCGAAAGTACGGGTTACTTGCTTTAACGAGCATTTTAGTTTTCCTGATCGGCGGCTGCGCTCGGCAGAAACCGGCAGAATCGAAGACCGATGCGGAATACAGGACAACGGCTACAGTGAAGGACATCATGGATTCGATGGTGGATCCGGGTGCGGACTTCATATGGGATGCCGTCGAGACCGTGGTCAGCGCGAAGGGCGTCGAAGAGAAGGCGCCGCACACGGATGAAGAGTGGAAGCAAGTGCGCCGGCACGCCGTGATGTTGATGGAAGCGACCAATCTGCTGCAGATACCTGGCCGCCATGTGGCCAAGCCTGGTGAGAAAGCCGACGATCCAAAGGTGGAGCTTGCTCCGGAGCAGATCGAGGACANGATCGGGCGAGCTGGATCAAATTCGCTCACGGCCTCCACGACGCGACGACCGAAGCCATGAAGGCCATTGAAGCCAAGGATGCCGAAGCGCTGCTAAATTCCGGCGACGGTATCGACAACGCCTGCGAAAAATGCCATCTGGAATATTGGTACCCGGGCGAGAAGCCGGCTGCCGGATCGTTAAGTCAGAAGAGCAGTAATTGAAACGTCGGGTTACCTTCTTTCTATTCTTTTGTCTGCTCGCGGCCGGCACGGCTGAAGCCGCTGGAGCTGTTGTCCAGAGCAACACCGGCACGATCAAAGGCCACGTACGGCTGACAGGGAAGTTGCCAGGCAATCCCATCATCCGAATGGGCATGGATCCGATGTGCTCCAAGATGAATGCCGGCAAGCGAGTGGTCCAGGAATACGTCGTAGCGTCGATCGACGGCAGCCTCGCGAATGCGTTCGTGAGGCTGCAAGGAAATTTTCCGCAGACGCCGGTCCCGGCTCAACCTGTCGTCATCGATCAGCGCCAATGCATCTATGCGCCCCGCGTTCTGGGCGTTCGCGTTGGCCAGACAGTTCAGATCAAAAACAGCGACGCGCTTTTGCACAACGTGGATGCCCTTTCCGGAAAGAGCAACGGTTTCAATGTTGCGCAGCCCCGGGCGGGTCTGGTGTATGAATTCAAGCCGAAAAATGAAGAGGTGATGCTCCATCTGACGTGCGATGTTCACCGTTGGATGAACGCATACCTCGGCATTGTGAGCAATCCCTACTTCGCCGTCAGCAACACGATGGGCAACTTCGAAATCTCCCGCCTGGAACCTACACCATCGAAGCCTGGCACGAGCGCTTTGGGCCTGTCTCAAGGATGGTCACTGTTAAGCCCGGTGCTGTGACGACAGTCGATTTCAGTTACATGAGCAAAGAGAAATAGCGGTTGCCCACGCCGGAGGCGTGCTGGGAAATTAGCCGGGGGTACGCAAAAAACGCGTACCCCTGGCTAATTTCGTTGCACCGCTCCGCGATGCCAGGCAGTGCTAAACTTCCCGTCTATGCAACTCGCCGAAAAAATGTCCCGGATCGGGACGGAATCCGCATTCGAAGTTCTAGCGAAAGCCCGTGCTCTGGAAAAGCAGGGGAAGAAAATCATTCACCTGGAGATCGGCGAGCCCGATTTCCCCACCCCTGCTCATATCGTCGAAGCCGGCAAGCGCGCTCTCGACGAGGGCTGGACGAAATACGGCCCCACGCCGGGTTTTCCGGAGTTTCGCGAAATGATTGCGGCCTACGTGTCGCGCACGCGAGCCATTAAAGTCGAGGCGGACAATGTGTGCGTCGTTCCGGGCGGAAAGCCGATCATGTTCTTCAGCATGGTCGCGCTGCTCGAGCCGGGCGACGAGGTGGTCTATCCTGACCCGGGTTTTCCGATTTACGAATCCATCATTCGCTTTCTTGGCGCCAAGCCGGTTCCCATGCCGCTCATTGAGAGCCGAGGGTTTTCGTTTGACCTGAATGTGCTGCGCGACGGTTTGTCGAAGAAAACGAAAATGGTGATCTTGAATTCACCGGCGAATCCCACCGGCGGAGTCATTCCGAAAGACGATCTCGCTCGGATTGCGGAAATGCTTCGTGACCGTGATCTGATCGTCTTAAGCGACGAAATCTACTCCCGGATTTTTTATGAGTCAGAGCCGTCATCGATCACAGGGTTTGAAGGAATGTTGGAGAAGACCATCATCCTTGATGGTTTTTCGAAGACCTACTCCATGACGGGCTGGCGTCTCGGCTACGGCGTCATGCCGCACTCTCTTGCGGATGCCGTGAACCAGCTCATGGTGAACTGCAATTCGTGCACGGCAAGTTTTACGCAGCGCGCGGGAATGGCTGCGCTGGAGGGCCCGCAAGACTCTGTCACGGCGATGGTCGCCGAATTTCGCCGCCGCCGGGACGCCATGGTAAAGGGTTTCAACGAAATTCCAGGATGGCGATGCGCATTGCCCGCGGGCGCGTTCTATGCGTTTCCGAATATCACCGGCACCGGAATGCCGGCCAAAGAATTGGCGAACTTGCTTCTGAGCGAGGCCGGAGTGGCATGTTTGTGGGGGACGGCTTTCGGCCAGTATGGTGACGGCTACCTGCGCTTCAGCTACGCGAATTCGCTGCCGAACATCCTCGAAGCAATCGAACGGATCAGAAACATTTCCGCTCGTTGGAAGAAATAATAGCCACAAAAAGGCACAAAAATCACAAAAGCGTTCTGTGAATTTTGTGCCTTTTTGTGGCTATATTTTTCGTTTTCGACGCAAACGGATAAATTTTTCCCGCACGCCGGAGGCGTGTCAGGAAATTAGCCGGGGGTTAAGCGAGCGGGAGCGAGCGCAACCCCCGGTAGTCTGAACCAAAGACACCCGCACGCTGCTCCCGGCTAATTTACTTGCACGCCTCCGGCGTGCGTAATCCGTCGCTAACTGTTGTATCATTCGGAACCTGGCAGTGTGGTTCTGGTGGGAAAATGAATCTCGCATCGTTAATACTTCTCCTGTTCTTCCATCATTCGTTTGCCGCAGAGTTCGACAGTAGTAAACCGGTCGAACTGAAAGGCACAGTGACCCGGCTTGACTGGGTCAATCCTCATGCCTGGATCTATCTCGACGTCAGAGATGAAAAAGGGAACGTGACCAGTTGGGGCTGTGAGCTGGGTAGTCCGAATCTTCTCTTGCGAAATGGCTGGAGCCGGGATTCGTTGAAGGCGGGCGACGTCGTTGTGGTGACCGGCTCGCGTGCCAAGGATGGATCGAATATCGCAAGTGCCCGTGCGGTCCGGCTTGCGGATGGTAAACGCATCTTCAATGCAGGTTCATCGGGCGACCAGCCTCAATAGGAAAATTTGAAATTGGACGAATCCTGCATCTCAAATCCGAAATCCGAAATAGCAAATCGGACCCTCAGGTGCGAAGTCCAATCGGATATTTCGGGTTTCGGATTTGAGATGCAGGATTCGTCCAATTTCAAAATGTCTTTCCCTCGATTAGTCAGTTAAGCATGTTGATGCATTCCAATAAAGGACGACGTATGCGGATACTGGGTTTCCTTCTAATCGCGGGTGTTGTGTTGACGGCGAGTGTGAGCTTGGCTCAACAATCTCCGTTTCAACCTGTCGGCACCATGAGCCAGCTGATGGTCGATATCATCTATCCGACTTCGGATGATCTGTTTTATATCGGCAGAACCCCGCCGTCCAACGATCGGGAATGGGGGGTCATCGAGCGCAGCGCGCTGATGCTTGCGGAAGCGGGGAATCTTCTGATGATGCCCGGCCGCGCACGCGACCAAGGCGACTGGATCAAAGACTCGAAGATGCTCGTGGATGTCGGGACTGCTGCTTTCAAGGCCGCCAGGGCGAAGGACATGGATGCAATCTTAGCGTTGAACGATCAGCTTGTGGCCTCGTGCACGACCTGCCATATGCAATACCGGCCGAATTACCGCAGGCGGCCGCAATAGCGGCGGGGTTTGGAGAATTGCGCACGCCGGAGGCGTGCAGGGAAATTAGCCGGGGGTTAAGCGAGCGCGAGCGAGCGCAACCCCCGGCTATCTCAAACCAACGACAGCCGCACCCTGAAAGGGTGTCGCGGACTCCTCGCACCCCTGCCGGGCCCGCCTCCGGCGTGCGCTACGCCCTATCTGATCTGCTCCAGTAACGGAATATCCTTCGGCGCTTTCGCTGCGGGCAGCGACTTCAAATACGCGTAAATGTCCGTCAGTTCCTGATCCGACAGAATCTTTTCCGTGAAGGCAGGCATGCCTCCCGTTGGCTTGCGCACATATCGAATCAGACCTTGGACATTCAGAGCGGTTTGCGCTAAACGGGCGCCGTCACGGCCGCCCTGCCCGGTGGTGCCATGGCAGTAATAGCAATTCTGTTTCATGAAGACCCGCTTACCGTTTTCCGCATTGCCATTGGAGGATTGCGCGGCGGCAAGGGTCGGTAGTGCGATCACAAAAAACAACAAGATCTTCTTCATGCTTGCTACTCCTACCTCGGTTGCGAGACGACATCCACGAGAGCCGGTTCGCCACGCTTCACAACCTCAATTGCCCTCTTGAGCGCGGGCCCGAGATCTGCGGGATTCTCGATTGGCCCGACTCCAAACATGCCGTAAGCCTTCGCCATGGTTGCGTAATCGATGTTCGGCTCCGTGATCGCGTTCCCAATATCGACGCGGCTCACGTCGCGCTGCGCACGCGCTGCCATGTCTGCGACGAACATGCGTTCCTGGTGATACGAACGGTTGTTGTGCATCACGCTAAGGAGAGGAATCTTGTGATGCACGGCTGTCCACAAGACGCCTGGCGCGTAATTGAGATCGCCATCGGATTGAATGTTCACCGTCAGCCGCCCGTACTTCCGATTCGCCAGCGCCGCGCCGACAGCGGCGGGCGCGCCATAGCCGATGCCGTAAGCGCCGTGTCCGCCGATGAACTGATAGTGTTTTGTGAAATCCCAGAGCCGTTCCGGCCACCAGCTTTGGAACACGACATCCGAGACGAGCGACCAGTCTTCATTTTTGATCACGTTCCACAACTCGGCCGACATTCTCGCCGTCGTAATTGGGCTGGAGTCCCAGCCCCACGCTGCTTGCTGAAGCCACTGCTCATGCAGCTTCTTGGCCGCTTCCTCGTAACGTCCTCTCCGTTGATCGAACACGCGTTTGCGATCGCCGGTGATCAGTTTCTTGCATGATTCGATCAATAACGGCAACGTCGCCTCTGCGTCCGCCGGGATCGCAATGTCCGCTTCGTTGTACTGGCCGAAATCTTGATAATTGCTCTTCATGAGCAGGTCCATCGATGAAATCGTGATGATCTTTGCGCCTTCTTTCGTGAGCGGACGGACTTCCATTCCCATCCGGTTCAGTGGTGTTTGCGAATGCGTGACGTTCCAGAGGTCTGGGACTTCGAGAGCCAACACGACATCAGCGGCACCGAGGTTTCCGGTTCCATAAAGTGGATGCCGCGTCGGGAAATTCATCCGCTGCCGTCGATCCATGACGGGCGATTGGAGAAGCTCCGCCAGCTCGATCAGCAGCTTGAGACCATTCGGCGTTCTTGCGGAGCGGCCCGTTACGATAAGAGGGTTTTCGGCCGCGACCAAAATCTTTGCGATGTCCGCAACGGCCGCCGGATCGCCCGCGGGTGCGGACGTGACGGACAGTTTTGGGACGTGCAACCGGCGGCGGTCTTCTTCCGCCACGGGTTCTTCCTGCAACACCGCGTCGGCAACAACAACGACTGGGCCCATCGGCGGCGTCATCATGACTTTGTATGCGCGTACGGCGGACTCCGCGAACTGCCTTATCGAAATCGGTGAGTCATCCCACTTCGTATAATCGCGAACGATTAGGGCGGCGTCCTGCACCGCGTGCGTCCATTCGACGTCGCTTCTGCGCCATGGACCGTCGGCAACGTTGCCGATGACGATATAAACCGGGACGCGGTCGGCATAGGCGTTGTAGATGGCCATCGATGCATGCTGCAGGCCAACCGTGCCATGCGCCATGATCATCATCGGCTTGCCTTCGATCTTGGCGTAACCATGCGCCATACCCACCGAGGATTCTTCATGGCAGCACGTGAGCAGTTCCGGAGATTTGTTGCCGCCATAATTGATGATTGATTCATGCAGCGCCCGGAACGTTGAACCCGGGTTGGCAGCGACATATTCAAAGCCAAGCGATTTGATAACGTCCAGCATGAAGTCGGATCCCGGCCGGTCCGTGGTGTATACGTCGGCTCGCGGCGGAGGCGGACTGGTCTCAGCGGCAACCAGAGCGGCGCTCGGCAGCGGTGTGACTGGCCTCGCGACTTGTCCTGCCTGCAGGGCCGCTTCAGGCTGCGCGATCGAAGGTTTTGCCACCAAAGCCGCAGCGCCTGCCGCAGCGCCTTTCAGGAATCCGCGACGGTTCAGAGGAGGTTTTTTTGACCTTGGCATTGTGTGAAATCTCCTTTGCTGGGAAGATGTCGAGCAGAAAGCTGGTGAGCATTCTACATGAAGTCCAATCGATGGCCAATTTGGTTGATCGCGGCGGTCGTTGCGCTCGCGGGATTGTCGTGGGCGTTGTACGTTTACGCCGATCCTGAACAGCGCGAACTAGATGCGACCGTGCGCGCCCGAATGCCAGGACAGTTTGCGAAGCTGAGCGACGGGTACACGCATTATGAACTCGGCGGGCCGGCCGAGGGTCGAGTCGTCGTGCTGGCTGCAGGTTTCAGCGTTCCATACTACATTTGGGATCCGACGTTTGCTGCTCTGACGGCAGCGGGGTTTCGGACTCTCCGCTACGACTACTATGGGCGCGGCTATTCCGATCGTCCCGCGATTCCGTTTAACGACGATATGTATGTCCGGCAGTTGGCAGAACTGCTCGATGAAGCTCACATCACGGCGCCCGTGGATTTGGCCGGGATCTCCTTTGGCGCTTCGCTGATCACGAG
>QHXA01000356.1 GCA_003222755.1 Acidobacteriota bacterium | reverse complement strand
GCCCAATTGAACGCTCACGCGAACAGCCTCGGCCTGACTGCAGTCATCAATGCGAGTAATCTCTCGGATCAGGAGTACCCGCTCCGGCTGTGGCGGGAAGATAAGCTCACCATCCGCATGCGGCCGCTGTTTCCAGCGGACTCGCCGCAAGAGGTGGAAGCACGAATCCTGAACAACTTCAGCCAATCTGGTCGCGCAGTCGGCGACGATTTATTCAGAGTGGCAGGCTTCGGCGAGAGAATCGGCGGCAACGACACTGTATCGCCGATGTTCGAGCCTACCGCCCGCGTCATTGCGAAGCATGGTTGGCTACTGCAGCAACATTCAATCACGCTTGCAGAAAACGATTTTCATCTCAGCGCGTTTCGATCGATTGCACGCGATTATCCGATTGACGGCCTTCGCTGGTCACTCCTGCATCTCCAAAGCATCGATTCGCCGCGGCTGAAAACGTTGATGGAACTTGGCGCCGGAGCCAGTGCCCAGACGTGGACCTATCTATCAACAGGCGGCGGACCACCATTCCGCCGGATCGTCGAGTCCGGAATCCGGGCGGGAGTGGGCACCGATTCAACCAACGTTTCAGCTCTCGATCCCTGGTTGTCGCTGTTCTATATGACGACGGGACGAAACCTCGCGGGAACACTGACCAACGACGGCCAGCAGATCTCACGCGTGGAGGCGCTTCGTTTGTATACGGAGGGCGCCGCGTGGTTCTCGTTCGACGAGCACCACATCGGATCTTTTGTGGAAGGCAAGTACGCCGATCTGGCTGTCCTGAGTGACGACTACCTCACAGTCTCCGATGCTCGGATTCGAAAAATCGAATCCGTACTAACACTCCTCGCAGGGAAAGTCGTGCACGCGACCGGGCCGTTTTCGCAGCTACACAAGGATTAAAAGGCAGGTACGCCGCGCCGTTCGGCAAAGTAAAAGAGGATGTCGAAATTGCCGGGCGCGTAGCCGAGCAATCTCAGCATCAGCGCCACCTGCCCACGGTGGTGCACGCCATGATTGGCCGCGTGCTGCATCAGTTCTCCTATTGGCATGGAGCGCTTCTCGCCAGCGTCATTCATATATTCAGCATTGCGACGAAGGTCTTCATCCTTCAGCGTGGACAAAAACTCGCGCACGTACCCTTCGACTTTGCTCCAGATTTCGAGCAGCGATTCCAGAGTTGGATAGCCGGCAGGATTGAGACGTGGACCCCGCTTCGGGCCGCCGCAACGATCGAGCCAGCCCCATTCAGCGCTGAGGATATGCACCAACGTGTTCCGTATGGACCCATAGCTTCCACCCACAGACTGCGTGAATTGTTCTGGCATAAGCTGCGACATGACACCAACTAGCTTTTTGGTCGCCCAGTAGCCGTAGTCGTAAAGATCTTCAAGATCTTGAACGGTCATTTGATCTCCTTAACCGGCTCGTTACTGATCGCCACCGCGGCCGGTTTTCCATGCCGCAAAATCGTCACAGGTCCGGAGTGCGGAAGGCGGTCAATAATGCCGCTTAAGTTTTGGCGTGCTTGACTGAAATGAATTTCTTTCGATTTTCTCATGTGTCTGAATTGTACATTCTGATTGCACAAATCTCAAAATCCCAGAAAAACGTTTGAACCGGTGGCTGGCCGGAATAGAATCGCGCAGACATTCAGATGAGGGCAATCGTATGAGAACGCGAATCGCACTTTCCATCTCCATGATGGCGTTTTGCGGAGGGCTTTGCCTCTTCGCGCAGGTCAGAGAATTTCGCCAGGTCACCGAGGCGATGCTGCGGAATCCGTCTCCAGGCGATTGGTTGAACTGGAGGCGCACCGACAGCGCGTGGGGTTACAGTCCGCTGGATCAAATCAATCGGCAGAACGTAAGCCAGCTTCAGCTCGCGTGGTCGTGGGCGATGGATGATACCGGCGCCAATGAAGCCGCGCCGCTGGTCTATGACGGCATCATGTACCTGCCGAATCCGCGCGGCGTCATACAAGCGCTGGATGCCGCGACTGGCGACCTGATCTGGCAGTACCGTCCACAAATAAACCGGCCTGCTGCGGCTGCGTCTGCCGGCGGTGGGGAACAGACATCGATTCCACGCCTCGCCCAAGGCAACGCTGCGGCGGCCGACGGCAGAGGAATTCAGAGAAACATCGCGATCTATGGCGACAAGATTTTTGCGACAACGGGAGATGCACACATCGTTGCCCTGGATGCTCGGACAGGGAAGGTCGTGTGGAACACTAAAGTTGCCGATCCACAACTCGGGTACGAATACACATCGGGACCGATCATCGTTCGAGGCAAGGTGATCGCGGGCATCACTGGTTGCACGCGCTATAAAGATGATGTCTGCTTCATCACCGGCCATGATGCAGCCACTGGAAAAGAACTGTGGCGCACTTCAACGATCGCTCGCCCGGGCGAACCCGGTGGCGAGACGTGGGGTGATCTGCCGCTGACGTTTCGCGCCGGCGGTGATGCCTGGATTGCCGGCAGCTACGATCCCGAAACCAATCTCATCTATTGGGGCACTGCGCAAGCGAAGCCATGGGCCAGAGTTGCGCGAGGCACCGACGGTGATGCTCTTTATACCAACTCGACACTTGCGCTTGACCCGGACACGGGAAAGATCAAGTGGTACTACCAACACCTGCCCGGCGAAACGCAGGACATGGATGAAGTATTCGAGAACATTCTGATCGATGTGGGAGGACGCAAGTCGCTTTTCAAGATGGGCAAGCTGGGCATTCTCTGGCAGCTCGATCGGACCAATGGCCAGTTCATCCACGCGACCGATCTCGGTTATCAGACGATCGTGCAGGTCAATCCGCAGAACGGGAAAGTCACATACCTTCCCGGCAAGATTCCGCAAATCGGCGTCGAGGTCGACATGTGCCCAAGCACTGCCGGGTTCAAGAGCTGGCGCGCGATGGCCTTTAGTCCACAAACGAACGCGTTCTACATTCCGCTTAGCCTGCATTGTGAGAAAGCGACATTTAGCCCTGTCGAAAAGGTCGTCGGCAGAGGCGGCACCGGTCCGGTCGCGCGCACGGATTACAAGCATCCGGAATCCGGTGGCAATCTTGGTGAATTCTTGGCATTGGATGTCCGTACCGGAAAGGTGTTGTGGCGCCAACGTACTCCATCGCCGGCAAACACCGCCGCGCTCGCAACGGCCGGCGGCGTGGTCTTCGGCGGTGATTGGGATCGCCACATGTACGCTTACGATGCCGGCACAGGAAAAATCCTTTGGCAAACGCGGCTGCCGACTTCTGCTCAGGGATTTCCGATCACGTACGTCGCGAAAGGGAAGCAATACGTCGCGATGCCCGCAGGCATCGGTGGCGGTAGTTGGTCCACGCTTATCACACCGGAATTGGCCCCTGAAATTAAGCGGCCGAATTCTGGGAATACCCTTCTCGTATTTGCATTGCCAGGGAAGTGATCCTATTCGCACCCACTGTAGGCACCGCGGAGCGGTGCTCTGGAGTTTGGACATTCGCACCGCGGAGCGGTGCTAGGAAATTAGCCAGAGGTATGCGTTTTTTGCGTACCCCTGGAATAACTTCATAGCTCGGGAAACGCACCCTGAAGGGGTGTCGAGGACTCCTCGCACCCTTTACAGGGTGCGGTTGTTTTTGGTTTCAGACAACCGGGGGTTGCGCTCGCTCCCGCTCGCTAAACCCCCGGCTAATTTCCTGACACGGCTCCGCCGTGCGCAAAATGGACAAACTTGAGGGCCTTCATGATCGGAAAAATCTTCGGGCATTACGAAATCCAGAGCCTGCTTGGAACCGGCGGGATGGGAGAAGTGTTTCAAGCACGCGACACGAAGCTCGGCCGTACGGTTGCGATCAAAGTGTTGCCGGAGGCGTTTGCTGAAAATGGCGAACGCATCGCGCGGTTCGAACGCGAAGCGAAACTGCTCGCGTCGCTGAACCACCCGAACATTGCAGCGCTGTACGGGATGGAGATTTCTGACGGTAGACACTTCCTCGTGATGGAACTGGTTGAGGGAGAAACCCTCGCCGACCGCCTCCGGCGCGGAGCGATTCCGGTGGACGAATCTCTCCACATCGCACGACAGATTGCCGAAGCGCTCGAAGCTGCGCATGAGCGAGGCATCGTCCATCGCGATCTGAAACCAGCCAACATCAAGATCACGCCGGATGACAAGGTGAAGGTTTTGGACTTTGGTCTCGCGAAGGCCATGCAAGATGCGCCGGAGACTGCAACCTTGTCCAACTCGCCTACGCTGAGCCTTGCAGCGACGCAGGCCGGCGTGATTCTTGGCACCGCGGCATACATGTCGCCGGAGCAGGCAAAAGGAATGCAAGCCGATCCGCGCAGCGACATTTTTTCGT
>QHXA01000355.1:255-8683 GCA_003222755.1 Acidobacteriota bacterium | reverse complement strand
CCGTGGACCATACAATCTGAGGATCTGGGAAGAGCGCGACTCTGTCTCTCAAAAACTCATCGCGATCAAGCAATACATTGACAATTACCAACAGACGCGAACGATCTGGATGGATGGCCGCAGCCATCCTTCTGATGCAGCGCCCCATACCTGGATGGGTTTTTCTACAGGCAAATGGGAGGCCAATATTCTCACGGTGTACACCACGCATCTGAAGTGGGGCTGGATTCGACGAAACGGATTGCGCCACAGCGATCAGGCCACGTTGATGGAGCACTTCATCCGCCATGGAGACCAGCTGACGCACATGTCCGTGCTTACCGATCCTGCCACCTTGACCGAACCTCTGATCAAAACCGAGGATTTGGTCCTGCGGCTCCAGAATGGGCAGACGTGGCTTTATCCGTGCGAACCTGTGGTCGAGATCGTGCGCCCGCGAGGTACAGTGCCGCACTACATGCCAAGTGAGAATCCCTTTATTCACGAATTCGCCGACATGTACAAAATCCCCGTGGAGGCCGCGCTGGGTGGCGCCGAAACGGCTTATCCCGAGTATCGATCGAAGTTGAAACCGACCAACGCAAAATGAAAACAGTAGCCGCCATTTTCGTGATTTGCCTGCCGATCGTCACTCTCGCCCAGCAGAACTCCGGTGATATTCAGACGCTCAAGGTCCAGGGAAACGTGTATCTCTTGACAGGGGCGGGCGCCAATATCGCAGTTCAAATTGGTGACGCAGGTGTCCTTGTGGTCGACACGGGTGTTGCGGAAATGGGCGAAAAGGTCGTGGCAGCCATCCGCAAGCTTTCTGATAAGCCGATTCAGTATGTGCTCAACACGCACGGCGATTCCGAGCACACGGGCGGAAACGACATCGTTCGCAAAGCCGGCCTCACCTACGTGGGCGCGAATATAACGGGGAATCTCACGGACGCCGGAGTGGGAGCGCAAATCTACGCCCAAGACAATGTATTGAAGCGGATGAGCGCGCCAACTGGGGTTCAAGCTCCGACTCCCTTTGGTTCGTGGCCAACCGAAACCTACTTGTCCGGCCGGAAACAGATGTTTTTTAACAGTGAGCCGATCGAGATGATCCATCAGCCGACGGCCCACACGGATGGCGATAGCCTGGTTTTCTTCCGCCGCTCGGACGTCGTGGTCACCGGCGATATTTTTGTGACCACCAGTTATCCGCCCATCGACCTGGACCGCGGCGGCAGCATCCAGGGGGAGATCGAGGCTCTGAACAACGTCCTCGAAATGGCGATTCCCGGTTACCAAGATGAGGCCGGCACGTATATCATCCCCGGCCACGGCTGGATTTCCGATCGGCCCGATTTGCTCGAATATCGTGACATGGTCACGATTATTCGAGATCGCGTTCAAGCAGCCATCAAAAAAGGAATGACCCTGGAGCAAGTGAAATCCGCCGGACTCACGAAAGACTACGACGGCCGTTACAGTGCGAAATCCGGACTCGGTAGTGCAGACAAATTTGTCGAGGCGGTATACAAGAGTCTCAGTCAGAAGAAATAGGTAATGCGGAAAACACGAATCGCAGCGTTGGCGCTAATGCTCGGCTTCTCCGCTGCCGGCTTATACGCGCAGGCAGGACGCGGCGCGGCTTCGCCCACGCCGAAGGCTGTGAGCCCCAGCGATTTCACAGGCTACTGGGTGAGTGTCGTGACGGAAGACTGGTTGTATCGGATGGTCACTCCGGCAAAGGGAGATTACGCCAGCGTTCCGCTGACGGCCGAAGCCCGAAAGGTCGCCGATGCGTGGGACCCTGCCAAGGACGAAGCGGAGGGTAATCAATGCAAAGCCTACGGCGCACCGGCAATCATGCGCATTCCGGGACGCCTGCATATTACGTGGCAAGACGATTTCAACCTCAAGATCGAAACCGATAGCGGTAGACAAACGCGCTTATTGCATTTTGGAGCGACACCAGCCGTCCAGGGCGCTGACTGGCAGGGTGTCTCCATAGCGGAGTGGGAAGTGGTCGCCGGAGCTCGCGGTCCTCTTCCTGGCGGCGGACTGAAAATCGTTACGACAAAAATGAAACCAGGATACTTACGAAAGAATGGCGTTCCTTACAGCACAAATGCCGTTGTGACCGAATACTACGATCGCGTCAATGAGCCGAATGGTGATTCGTGGCTGATTGTGAAGACCATAGTCGAAGATCCGCAATATTTGACTCAGCCTTTTATTACCAGCACCCACTTCAAAAAACAGGCCGACGCCTCCGGATGGAATCCCACACCTTGCACAGCGCGATAGCTGTCAGGCCGGCGTCTTCCATAACTCATTCTTGCCGCTTAACCAAAACCACAGAGCGGTCTTGCAAATCCGACGAAGCCGGTGACCCACACGTGCGATGCGCTGGCAGCAGTCTACAAGCCGACTGCCATCAACATGCCCAAGCGGAGCCCCACGTAGTCTAATAGCGAGCCCCACAACGGATTACCAAGCATGTATGCATAAGAAAACGCGGAGATCGCCTTCGTGTATTCGTTCGCGTTCAGTCCGGTGTCGAGGAGAATCGTCGGAGCGAGGACTGCAAGCACCTGACGGTCGATGTATGACAGAAGCGTGGCAAGCATTATAGTGGCCGGTGCTAGCCATCTTGTGACCGCGCGTTTTCCGGCATTGTTCATTTGCATTTGGCGGTCCACATTGTGAGGCGAGCATATAGCGATCGCACCGCGGAGCGGTGCAAGTAAATTAGCCAGGGGTACGCGTTTTTGCGTACCCCTGGAATACTCCGACAACTCTAGAACCGCACCCTGAAAGGGTGTCGAGGACTCCTCGCACCCTTCCCAGGGTGCGGCTGTGTTTGGTTTGAAATAACCGGGGGTTGCGCTCGCTACCGCTCGCTTAACCCCCGGCTAATTTACTTGCACGCCTCCGGCGTGCGCGACCCAGGCTTTAGCCGGTTTTAGCCCCGCTTTAGCCACGCTTTAGCCCGCGTTCCAAAAATCTGCGGATCGAGACAACGCTTTCGACGCTTAATCCAGTCGCACGATCCACCCTTTCAGTTCGGGCGATGGTGATGGATACCGGCTCAGTACGAGCGGATCGTGTCCAGGAATGACGTGCTCGCGCGAACTCGCCAGATCATAGGCGCGGCGATAGCCTTCCACGACTTCACCGACGTTGTAGGCGATCGGGTACGGAATGCCACGTTCCATGTTCGCGTACAGGTGAGACGCATCCGAAGCCAGCACAATGACTCCACGGCGCGTGTTCACTCTCACGATCTGCATTCCCATCGTATGGCCGCCCACGTGATGCACGCTGAGCCCGGGCGCGATCTCTTCATCGCCGTTATGAAAAACAACTCGTCCTGCGAACAGGCGGCGGATCATCGCCGCCACATCTTCGGCATCGAAAGGCCAGCGCATGAAGGAGTGCATCATTTGACGGCCGGTGCAGAACTGCATCTCGCGATCCTGAAGGTGGTATCGAGCAGCAGGAAACAGGTCGTGGTTCCCGCAGTGATCGTAATGCATGTGCGTAATGATGACGTCCGCAACACGAGCGGCATCGATGCCGATCGCTTTTAACCCTTCGCCGGGATTCTTCAAGAAAGTGCGCCCGCGTTGCCGCGCCACAGCTTCGTCGAATCCGGTATCGACCACAAATATTCTGTCGTCGGATTTCAGCGCCCACACGTAATAGTCGAGTGGCATTGGCGTCTCGTCATGCGGATCGCCGGCCATGAAATTCTCGCGCGCCGCACGTTCGTGATGCGCGTACCGAATGGCGTAGACTTCCCAAACGTTGCCGGGCATAAGTGCGCGTCACTGTACCACAAGGCCTGCAACTGTAGGGGCGTCATAGACCGCCCCTACAGTAAAGAATCTAGAGAACGCCCGCTTGAAGTAAAATACGCAAGCATATTCCTTCAGGAGGTCTTGATGAGGGTCCGATTTCTTGTGTTGCTGGTAGCGTTTGCCATTGCGGCGCCGGTATTCGCGCACCATTCGACGAGTATGTATGACATGAATCATCCGGTGACGGTCACCGGAGTTGTTAAGAGATTCGAGTGGACGAATCCTCACGCGTTTGTCTATCTGGAAGTGAAAGACGAGAAAGGCAACGTCGTGGAATGGGAAGTCGAAATGATGAGCCTGAATCACCTCCGCGGCTACGGCTGGACGCGAAGCACCGTGAAGCCCGGTGATGCGATCTCGTGCACAGGCGGCGCAGCCAAGAGCGGCGCGCCTTCGATGATCAGCTCGTACATGAAATTGGGCGACGGCCGAATGATTAAGTCCTAGAAAGGATCGGATATGAAAGCAATTCTCACGTTCGTCGTTGTGGGCGCGGTGGCTTGCGCTATGGTTTGGGCGCAAGCTCCTCAGCAGCCCGCGTCCGGGCAGCCTGCACCGAGAGCGCCCGGTGCGCTGCCGGCCGGCTTCGATGGTTCGGCATATGGAAAGGCCAGAGACATCCCAGCGCGAATCGTCAGTTTCACGGCCCAACCGGCTTCAATCAAGCCCGGCCAGTCCTTCACTCTTGTGTGGCATACGGAAAATCCGTCGGGTGTGACGATCGATCCCGAGCCTGGCCGCGTCACGCCGCGCGGCAGCCGCCAATTGAAACCAGCCGCAACGACTACGTACACATTGACGGCGCGTGGGCCGAACAATCAGGTGCTGACGAAGACAATCACTGTGACGGTCGAAGGAACAACTCCCATTGTAGCGCGTCCGGATTCCACCGCGAAAAAGGCGGTGCCCAGAACTGCTGACGGGAAGCCGGATCTCTCGGGCGTGTATGCCGGCGGCGGCGGCGGAGGTGCTCGCGGAGGACGGGGAGCTCCCGCCGAACCCGTGCTGAAAGCCGGCGCGGAAAAATACCGAATCGTGCGAGGGCCGGACGATACAGGCGCGACATCCAACTGCATGCCATTGATCCCGCCACAGTCTTGGGGGGTGCCGTATCAGTTCCAGATTCTTCAGGGGGCGAATTACGTCGCGATATTCCACGAGTATCCCGGAACGTTCCGCATCATACCGACGGATGGGAGCCCCCATCCGGTGGATCCTGATCCCAGCTGGTTGGGTGACTCTGTCGGTCGTTGGGAAGGAGACACGCTGGTCGTCGATACCATCGGTTTCAACGATAAGACCGAACTCCAGGGCTATCGCCATACCGAATCTTTGCACATGATCGAGCGTTTCCGGCGGCCGGACGTGGATACCATCCAGTATGAACTGACGATCGAAGATCCAAATGTGTTCGATAAGCCATGGATGCTGACGCGAACGTTTACGCTTCGTACGGACCTGAGGCGGATCGACGAGTTTATATGCGAGAACAACCGGGACTACCGCATCTTGTTCGGGACCAAGTAGGCGCGGTGAATGCACGCCGGAGGCGTGCAAGTAAATTAGCCGGGAGTAACGCTCTCTCGCTTCTCTTGTGGGTCGCGATTATCTTCGCCTCACGCGGCATCGCATTTTGGTAATTCGGTGTCAGACGTCTAAATCACCTAAATTGCCGGCTCCTTTTTGTGTGCCCCCATACGAAAACATGCGATCATTCCGGGCATGAGCGGACAAACTCCAAGTTCTCATCCTGATCCCGGATGGTTGTTCACCGAATTCTTTTCCTTCCAGCGCGCGCACGCCCTGAAAACTGCAGTCGGCCTCGAACTGTTTACGCATATCGATGATGGCGCCGTGACCGCCCCCACATTGGCCGAGCGGACCGGCGCTGCCGAGCGCGGCATTCGCATCCTTTGCGATTACCTAACAATAGTCGGCCATCTGACGAAGCAGGACGGCCGCTATGGGCTGACTCCGAACTCGAGGGCTCTTTTGAGCAAGCGCTCGCCGGTATACATGGGGTCTATGGGCGACTTTCTGCTCAACGAGGGTTTGTTGCAAGCATTTCTTCATTTGCCCGAAGCTGTGAAGCAGGGAGGCGCGCCACCTGATCCTGAAGGCCCGCTCGCCCCCGACCACCCGATGTGGAGCGAGTTCGCGCGCTCAATGGCGCCGCTGATGGACTTCGTCGGGGAGAGAGCGGCAGCGCAGTTGACTGCCTCAGGCCCAGCAACGAAGGTGCTGGACATCGCGGCTGGTCACGGCATGTACGGGATCAATTTGGCGCGACGCAATCCGCAGGCTCACGTAACGGGACTGGACTGGGCCACTGTGCTGGCAGTGGCGCGCGAGAACGCAGCCAGGTTCGGCGTTGGCGAGCGGTATCATACTGTCCCCGGAAGCGCATTCGAGGCAGAATTTGGCTCCGGCTACGATCTGGTGTTGGTTCCGAATCTCTGCCACCATTTCGGGCGGGAAGCCAATGTGGCGTTGTTCAAGAAGATTCGCGTTGCGCTTGCTCCCGGCGGGCGGATCGCAATCGTTGAATTTGTTCCGAATGATGATCGCGTCACGCCACCTATTGCCGCGGCATTCAGCCTGATGATGCTCGCTGGAACCCCGGAGGGCGACGCGTATACGTTCCGCGAATATCAGGAGATGCTTAAAGCGGCCGGCTTCCGCGACGTACGTATGACCCCACTCGAGGAGCTTCCGTGGAAATTAATTGTCGCCGTGAGTTGATCCTGGCTTTCAGATTTAGGTGATTTAGACGTCTGACCCCGAATTACCTTCCGGGTTCGTCGTTGCCGCCCATCATCGATAGCAGCTTGCCGGTGGCCATTTGGCCGGTCATGAACATCCCGCCCTTGGAACCATCTTTCATAGGGCGGTAATTGATCGTGATCTTATCGCCTGTTTTCAGCGTGGTTCTTGTCCAGCCGCGGCGGGCGAGGAAATTGGGGCTCATTCCCTCGAAGCCATAGGTATCGGAACCGCCCTTATCATTGGCGACATCGATCCAGAGCCAGATGTGAGGATTAGTCCAGTCGACTTGCTTTACTGTACCGGTCACCGCCTTCTGAGTTGTGATATCGAACGCAGCAAAAGAGTGGTGTCCAGTGGCTGGCCTGGCCAGGCCGGCAATTACGGTGGCCGCTAGAATTACGAGAAATGAGTGTCTCATGCTGTACCTCCCTGAGCCGGCTAATCCTTCTTTGGCGTGGCGGGAACCGTCAAATTGATTCCTGCCTTGCCGGCCGGGTCGACATAATTGCGATTGTTTTCTTCGCAGATGTATTCAGAGACCGTCCAGTTTCGATGACGTCTCAACGTGCTGCTCGTTGTGTATGGCGCCGTCAGGACAACGGGATCGGTTATTGTCGTTTCTATGATCATCGTATCGGGATCAGTAAGCCGGAACCGTTCGACAATTTTCATTTTATCGCTATGCGGAACGCCACGCGCGAGCTGCACGTGGTCATTGAAGCCGACGGTTTCGGCAACCAGAGTATCGCCCTCCCAGCGTGCCACGGACGTGCCGAAAAACTTTGGATCTGGATCCGCGGGCAGCGGCCGGCCATCGGTATAGATGTGGCGCACCTGCGTGTACGCCTCGATCACGATTGTTACTTTGCCGGGAGTCAGCAGGAACTCCATCGGATAGGGCTGGTTCATGATTCCGGGCATGCCGGGCGGCAGACAGTTCGCCGTGGAATTGTCTTCGGGCTGTGGCGCGCGCGCGGCCGCTGCCCTCATCGCTTCATACTGCGGCGTGAAGGAGGGTCCTGCTGCTCCTCGCGGTCCCTGGGCTCCTCGTTGAGGCGCAGCGCCCCTGCCCGCGGCCAGGCGCCGTACCGAACACGGGGTTTCCTCCGCCTCCAACACCGGCTCGTTCCCAAACACCACTGAGGTCGGGCAATTTCGCAAGAGCAGCCCAATCCGCGGGAGTCGGTGCTTTATATACGAATTGCTGCGCGATCGAGATCGTGCCAAGAATTAGCCACAAAGAGGCACAAAAAACACAAAAGACTTTTGTGAATTTTGTGCCTTTTTGTGGCGAGTTTTTCCCTTTGTTCATCGTTCGACCATTCAGTTAGAAATTCAATCGAATCTGCCCTTGGAACTGGCGATGCAAGTTGGTCTTGGCGGAGGCCGACGCGCCCGTCCCGGTAATCAGACCAAAGTTGTTATTGTTGATATCCAGGTTGGGTGTCGCGGGTTCCGGATGATTGAACACGTTTGTTGCGTCCATACGGATCACCACGCTCTTCGTTTCGTTGATCTTCACCGTCTTACCCATGCTCGCGTCGAAGCGCCAGATTCCGGGTCCTTCCAGAACCCGCTGTCCGAGCGAACCGCGAGTGCCGGGTAGAGGATTCTGAAGCAGAATCTGCCCGGTCTTCACGTCCGCGACCGCTGTCAGCGTGCAAGCCGCGCGAAGATTCTGGACCGCTGTCACAGTACCGCACTGCGGATCGGTGACCTGTTTGTAGGCATCTTTCGAGAAGTAGCTTCCGCTGGGTCCACCCGTGAACTGCACCTTGCCAGACTTGGGATCAAACGGCCCGACGATATCCGGGACCCCGTTG
>QHXA01000355.1:0-202 GCA_003222755.1 Acidobacteriota bacterium | reverse complement strand
CTCATCTGCCAGCCCTCGACAAGTCGCGCCACGGTTCCGGTACTGTTCCGGAGGAACAATTGATTAGGTCCAATTGGGAGCGTGAATGTTCCATTGGTGCGGAAATCATGCACTCGAGTATCGGGCATGAGCGTGTAATCCGGCCTCCGGTCCACCGGGTTGGTGAAACTGGCTCCGAGGAGGCCAATGATCGCATTGATGC
>QHXA01000354.1:4616-5792 GCA_003222755.1 Acidobacteriota bacterium | reverse complement strand
CTCAGCGCAATCAACAGGTGTTCGGTACTGACGTACTCGTCTTTAAACTGATCGGCCTCTTTGAATGCATCCTCCAGAATGCGATTCAATGCGGGGCTGATGTAGAGCTCGGCCTGTCCCTGAACTTTTGGCAACTTGGCAATCGCGTCCGCAAGCTGATGCGCAATGGTCTGCAGATTCACGCCGAGCTTCTGCAGAATCGGAAGAACAACGCCTTCTTTCTGCTCGATTAGTCCCCACAGCAGGTGCTCGGGAGTGACCTGGGGGTTGGATTTTTCCTGTGCATGCGAATGAGCCGCTTGAAGGGCCTCTTGGCCCTTCAGCGTCAGCTTGTCAAGACGAATCATAAATACTTTTACTCCGCGATTCGGATCTGTTTCGGCTTCGCTTGTTCTTTCTTAGGAAGCACGATTTTCAATACGCCGTCTTTATAATCCGCGCGAATTTTTTCTTCATCTACAGTCGCGGGAATGGAAAAGGCGCGGCTGAACGTGCCGTACGACCGCTCGATGCGATGATAGTTTTCCTCTTTGGTCTCTTTCTCGAACCGCCGTTCTCCTCTTAACGTCAACACGTTCTTTTCCAGATTTAGTGTGAGGTCCTTACGGTCCATTCCCGGCAGTTCTGCCTTGACCACAATTTCGCCTTCAGTCTCGAAAATATCGACCGCCGGGCTCCAGCTCGTTGTGGCGGCAGGTTCCTCGTTTCGCCAGCCGCGGCCGGCGTCATCGAAGAGTCGGTTCATACGGTCTTGTAACATGCTCAAGTCACGAAAAGGATCCCATCTCACTACAGCCATTGGTTTTTTGCCTCCATCCATAAATCTTAGTCAAAACAAAGCATAAGATCTGAGTACATCACCGTCAATATCGAATTTCGAGAATGAAGCACTTTAAATAGAGCGTTTCCGGGACAGTCAAGAGGATCGGGTGGTCAGCGGACTGGAAACGTCTCTCCAGAACTCGTGCCCAGCAACCGGCATCCTTAGCCGCGTCGGCCAGCATTTCGGCGAAAAGGCCTTCGCTGACGTGGTGGGAGCATGAACATGTAATCAGGATGCCGCCTGGCCGGAGGAGACGCATCGCTCGGTTATTGATTTCCTTGTACCCGCGGAGCGCGCTTTCAAGGCTTTCCTTGTTTTTCGTGAATGCCGGGGGATCGAGAACGATGGTGTCG
>QHXA01000354.1:0-4430 GCA_003222755.1 Acidobacteriota bacterium | reverse complement strand
AACCTCCGGCATATGTGAATGCATGCAACGCTTTGCCGCGCGCGTAAGGGGGGGCAGGCCGTTGATTGTCGCGTTGATCGAGGTAAGAACCCGTTTTCTGCCCTTGAGTTAAAGACAATGCGATGCTCTTCCCGTCCTCATCAACGGTCAGGGTCTCGGGCAACGGTTCACCGACGACTTCCTTTTTAAGTTCGAGGCCTTCGAGCTCTCTGACCCTGGTATCATTCCGAAAGAGAATGGAACGCGGTCCATAGCGTTCGCTGAGGATTTCGGTGATTAGGAGCTGCATGGCGTCGGTGGCTTGAATCAGGCTTTGCACGACGAGCCGATCGTTGTATCGGTCAACAATCAGCCCCGGCAGAAAATCGCCTTCCGAGTAAACGCGACGGCTGAGCAGTGGATCCACAGCGAGTTGTTCGCGCAGCCGGTCGGCCAGGGCGAATCGATCTTGAAAGAATTGTTTGTCGATCGGGACATCACCACGCGCTAGAAGTCGAAGTGCGATCTGGGATTTTGAGCTGTAAAATGCCTTGCCTAAAACTGCCCCGCGTTCGTCCCGTACAGAGACGATGCCGCCCGCTCCGGCGTCCTTGTGAAGGATGTCGCTCTGGTAAACCCAAACATGTCCTCGCCTGATCCGGTCGGCGCCGCGCCTGCGAATTACAATGTGGCCGTTTTCCACGCCATTGCTCCCATATGCACATTTCCGATTTTGATTACGAACTGCCGCCGGAGTTGATAGCGCGCGAACCCGCGCGGCCACGAGACGCATCGCGGATGTTGGTGCTCGATCGGCGAACCGGCCAATGGATCGATTCGGAGTTCCGCAATTTGCCGGAATTCCTCAAGCCATCCGACGTGCTCGTTGTCAATGATACACGCGTCATTCGTGCGCGCATCGGCGGCAGGCTCGAGCGCGCGAATGGCGGCACGCGTGGAGTAGAGGTCTTGTTTGCTGCGCGTGTAACCGAGAACGAGTGGGAAGTGCTGTGCCGTCCCGGCAAGCGGATAAGGAAAGGCGATCGCATCGTATTTGGTAATGGGACGCTACAAGGTGTATTTGGAGATGTCGTTCAACACGGGCTTCGGCTATTGCATGTCAGTGCGTCTGTTGAAAAATTTCTCGACGCACACGGCCATGTTCCTCTTCCGCCGTACATCAACAGGGACGATACGTCGTCTGATGCGATCGACTATCAAACTATCTATGCCTGCGCTCCTGGATCGGTAGCCGCGCCGACAGCGGGTCTTCATTTCACGGAATCGATGTTCGCGGCCTTGCGCGAAAAGCGAATCGAGCTTGTGAAGATCACGTTGCACGTGGGCATTGGCACATTCATTCCAGTGCGCACGGAAGATCCCGCACAACACGTGCTCAAGCCTGAACGGTTCCATGTGACGAGAGACGCAGCGTCGAGTCTGAATGCCGCGCTCGAGGGAGCGCGCCGCATTGTGGCGGTGGGGACCACAACGACACGCACATTGGAATATATCGCGGCACGGTATGGACGCTTCGCTGAGGGTTCCGGAGAAGCGGACCTCTTTGTATTGCCCGGCCACGAATTCAAAGTAGTCGGCGCAATCCTTACCAATTTTCACTTGCCGAAATCGACATTGATCATGCTTGTCTCGGCGTTTGCATCACGCGAGGAGGTTCTGGCTGCGTACAAGCACGCAGTAGAACAACACTACCGTTTCTACAGCTATGGCGACTGCATGCTAATCGTGTAGTCGCAGTGACGAACTGCAAAAAGTTGACACGCTAGCCCTTTTGAGTATAATGCCCGACGGTTTAAGCTTCGTCGGTTGTTGCAGTTGTAGAAAAGGAGTCTGACGAATGAGTAAAGAGCAAGGCAAGGTGAAGTGGTTCAACAACAAAAAGGGATTCGGATTTATTGAGAGGGCTTCTGGCGGGGATGTGTTTGTACACTATTCAGCCATCGTGAGTGACGGATACAAGACCCTGAAGGAAGGAGAAAGTGTCGAGTTTACAATCACCCAGGGTCCGAAAGGCTTCCAAGCAGAGAATGTTGAAAAAATGGCGTAATCGGCTTTTGACCCTGCGGTCGTTCCGATCGCAGGGTCTTGCTGTCTTGTAATGGATCACTATCCGCCGCAGGCATGGCAGCTCCGGTCAGACCTCGAGTTTTCTCCTCAACGACAACAAGGCAGATCGTTCGTCATCGTCAAAGATCCAGTAACGGCGCGGTATTTCCGCTTCACCGAATCTCAAGCGGTTATTTTAGAACTGCTGCGTGAATCCCACGACTCGCCGACACTCGCAGCTAAAGCTTCGCAGAGATTAAATGGAACAATCCCGATTGCAACGATCGAAGCCTTTCTAAAATCGGTTGAAGACAAGTGGTTGCTAGATACGGCTGCCGTCCGCGAAAAACTTGCGACGGTGGAGAGCCGTAAACTTCACGATCGGAATCTCCTGTATTGGAAACTCCTGTCGATTAATCCAGAGAAGATATTCGAATGGCTTTTGCCTCGCACGCGTTGGGCATTCACTATAGGATTCCATGGAATCGCCGCTTTCTCGATTCTGACCGGATTCATCCTCAGCTATCTCCATTGGGGTGAGTTTCGCGGCGGCGTTCAGGGACTGTTCAACCTGCACGGATTGGTTTTCTTGTGGATCGTTACGTTCACGGTCGTGACGGTGCACGAATTCTCCCATGGCCTGACGTGCTGCCATTTTGGCGGCAAGGTGAAGGAAGTCGGTTTCATGCTGATTTACTTCCAGCCCGCGTTTTATTGCGACGTCAGTGATTCATGGATGTTTCCAACGAAGCGGCAACGAATGTGGGTCACATTTGCGGGAGGATACGTTCAACTTGTCGTGTGGGGTCTATGCACAATGATCTGGCGGATCACCGATCCTGACACGCTGATCAATCAAGTCGTCCTTGTGGTGATCGTGTATTCAGGTTTGCAAACCGTTGTGAATTTCAATCCGCTGATCAAACTCGATGGTTATTACATACTCAGCGATTATCTGGAGATTCCGAACCTGCGCACAAAGGCGCTTCGATCGTTGTGGGCTTGGGTAGCGCGAAAACATCGGTTGCCGCACCCGTGGCGGGATGAGCGGGCGCAGCTGATTTACGGAATAGCATCGATGGTCTTTTCGACAACATTATTAATATACGTATACTCGGCCCTCTATACTTGGGCCACATCCAGCTTCGCCTTCGCGGGACTGGTCGGGTTTGCGATGTTCTCCACTTACACGCTCAGGCGGACAGCCGTAGAATCGATCGCCGGCTTGCGAGCTGTCGCCACGCGTGCCGCATTCAGGAAATATCGAAATCTCACAATTCTTGCCGGCGCTGTCGTAATTGCATTCGTCGGCCGTTGGGAATTGAAAATTCCTGCGGAATTTAAAGTGTTCGCGCGAAATGAAATTGTGGTCCGCACGGAAACGGAAGGTATCATCGTCGAAATGCTGGTCCGCGAGGGAAGCCGCGTCTCGAAAGGCGATGTGCTCGCGCGTCTCCGCGATTTTGAGAAGCAGCAAAAGATTTCCGAATTGGCAGGCAACCTCGAAGCGAAACGCAGCGAGCTTGCGCTGCTGCGCGCGGGTGCACGTCCGGAAGAGTTGGATCGGAAGCAAAAGCTTGTCGAAACCAAACGGGTTGAGCTTTCTAATGCGAGGCGGAATCAGGAACAGCGAAATCAATTGAATCAAACGCTCGAAAGAAAACGGTCCGAGCTTCAACTCGATGAACAGAATTTCGCCCGCGCTCGGGAGTTGGTGGGAAGCGGGTTGGCGCCGCGCATCGACCTCGAGAAAGCCGAAACCGCGGTCACGGTTCGCGAAAAAGAGATTGGCGAGATCGAAGCAGGAATACGCGTTATTTCGGAGACATCGGACCGTGAAGCGGACCTCAAAGGGCGGGAGTTGGCCGAGGCTCAAAGCGAGTGGAGGCTGATGAAAGCAGGGAGCCGGCCGGAGCAGATTCATCAGGTGGAAGCCGACGTGGGTAGGCTGATGAAGGAAGTGGCGCTCCTCGATCAAGAACTCGGCAAAACGGAAATCCGGGCGCCCATCGATGGAATCGTAACGACGCCGTTTGTCGAACGAAAGGTGAACCAACATCTCGATCCAGGCGGCGAGTTGTGCAAGATCGTCGATGTGTCGCGCGTTACAGTAGAAATGCAGGTGCCGGAAAAAGAGATGGTGGATGTCCGCCCCGGCAATCCTGTGTGGATGAAAGCTCGCAGTCTGCCCTCGGTCGATCTGCAAGGGCGCGTGGATTTCATCGCTCCAGTGGCACAAACAGTAAACGCACAGCAAATGGTTGTCGTCAGAAGTGACCTGCAGAATGATGGCTTGCTGCTGAAACCCGAAATGACCGGCGTCGCCAAAATCTACTGCGGGAACCGGCGCATTATCGACCTGTTTACACGCCGTATCGTTCGTT